>NZ_JBDNXE010000178.1:0-5993 GCF_047721585.1 Gluconacetobacter sp. | reverse complement strand
CACCCAGCCCGCCCGCATCGACCCGGCTGGGCAGCGCCATCAGGCCGGAAGCACTGAAATCGGCAATATCATCGAACGGAAAATCGGCATCCCGATCATGCGCGGCGGCCCGGCCGGCGAAGAGAACGCGCAACGCCGCCGCCCGAGCCAGAATCTCGTCCAGGCCCGCGCCATCGGCAAATTCTCCATTCCTCCCACGGGAGACGAGGACGCGAGATGTTGGGATCGAAATCATGAGGCTGTCCGTCACACCCGTTCCACGCGATCGGATAAACAACGACCACAAGAGTTTGAATTAAATTCAACAATCACGGCGTAACGTACATAAATTATTTAATCAATACGTAACGTTTAATTTTCCGCAAAAAATGCGGAATCCTGATTTATATCACAAATTAATTAGTGATTTATCTCCAGCAGATGCGGGCCGGGCCGTGGCTTGCCGGCCTGCAAAAGCTGAAAGCACGCAGACCGACCGCCCCATCCGCGCGCATGATTCTGGGCGTGTCTCTTATGCCGTTACCCTGCCGGCCGCCGCGTTCTGGCGCTTCAGCCCTTCGAAATAGGGCGTCCAAAGCCGGGTGCCATTCAATGCAAGATCTCCAAGCTCTCTCTGACGCTGCGCCGCGGGATTATGCGATGCCAGAACACGGGCGTTGCGCCAGTGCCGGTCGTAGCGCCGCGTCTCGCTGGTGGCGGACGCGCCACCGACCTCGAAGAGCAGCGTTGCCGCCTCCAGCGTCTGCTCCACGATGATCTGCTGGGCCTTGAACGCGATTTCCTGTGCCGTCTCGATTGCTGGATGACGCGTCTCGCCCTTCTCCCAGAACGGTTCGGCCGCCGCCAGTGCATCAGAAACCGTATCGACCAGTGCCGCCGTCGAGAATGCGAGGGTCGACAGCCGTCCCACCACGCCCTGCACGACCGGATCGTCCCGCTGGATCACCTTGCCCGGCACACCGAAGAGCCGGGTCCGGGGCCGGACGAACTCCAGCGCGTCCCGCAGCACGGCCTGCGCGATGCCGGCAAGCGCGGTATTATGGAATTGCTGGTAATACGCGCCCAGATAATCGGGAGCCGGCAATTCCGTCAGCGGAGTCTGGTCCAGGATATGGGCCGCAGGAACCGCCACGTGGTCGAAGATCGTGGTTCCGCTGCCCGTCAGACGCTGACCGAACCCGTCCCAGTCATCGACCCGCGTGACGCCGGGGCTGTCGGCCCGTACGGCGGCATGAACGCGAGCGGTGTCGTTGATCGCCCACACCACGATCCAGTCCGCATAGAGCGTCCCGGTGGAATAATATTTCGTCCCGTCCAGTACCCAGCCTTCCGACGTTTCACGCAGGGTCGTCTTGACCGCCGTCTCAGCGCTCCGTTCAGCCATTGCCGCACCGAACAGCGCGCCGTCATTGATGACGTCGAACCAGCCACCCGATGCCCCCGGTTTCTGCCTCCGCCCCTCGACGAAGGCGAAATGCGCACGCACGATCTGCGGGATATTGGAATCCGCCGCCGCCAGCGTGCGCAACAGCGCAAACGATTCCCGCAGCGACGCCCCCAGCCCACCGGCCTCGCCGGGCACGCGCAGCCGCCCGAAGCCGGCATCCAGCAAGGCCCTTACGGGTTCGCGCGCCAGTTCCCGATGTTGCTCCCGCTCTACCGCACCCGCCGCAATCTCGGCAAAAAGCGGGGCAAAGCGCGCTTCGAGCGACGGCGCGCGCACCGCCCCGGATGAGAATTGATCCATGTCGTAAATCACCATATGAAAGCGTTATTACGTGAATCGTAATTCACCAAGATCGTCATGTATAGCTTATTTTAATTTCACTATAATATTTAGTTAAAATAACTCCTGACCCGTCCCCACGGAAGAAACGAGTGGACTTATCGTTCCACCCTCCGAAAGAAAGAGGTGCCATCAGGCACGCGACAGGGCATCATCGGCGCGAACGATTCATCCCGCTGGAGCAAGACATCATGACCGGCTCGATCGCCGCCTTTATCGACGCGCTGCCCAAGGCGGAACTGCATGTGCATCTGGAAGGCACTCTGGAAGCGTCGCTCAAGATGGACCTGGCCCGGCGCAATGACCACCCGCTGAAGGAAAGCAGCGAAGAAGCCATCCGTGCCGGCTACACCTATCACGACCTCCTGTCCTTCCTGAACCTCTATTACGAAGGTGTCGAACTTCTTCTAACGGAGAAGGATTTTTACGATCTCTGCTATCAGTATCTGAAAAAATCCGCGTCCCAGAACGTCCTGTATACCGAGATGTTCTTCGATCCGCAGCTTCACACCCGCCGGGGCATCCCCTTCGCCACGGTCATTGCCGGCATCACCCGCGCCCGCAAGGCCGCCGAGCGCGACTTCGGCATCCGTTCGCAACTGATCATGTGCTTCGTGCGCGAAATGAGCGCGGAATCGGCCGATGAAACCTTCACCCAGGCCCTGCCTTACCTCGACGACATCGTCGGCGTCGGGCTCGATTCCTACGAAACCGGCAATCCCCCCGCAAAATTCGCCCAAGTCTTCGCCCGCGCCCGCGCTGCCGGCCTGCATCTGACCATGCATTGCGACCTGGACCAGGAAAACACCCACGAACATATCCGCCAGGCACTCGACGATCTCGCCAGCGAGCGGATCGACCACGGGCTGAACGTACTGGACCGCCCCGAACTGATCGCCCGCGCCCGCGAGCGCGATATCGTCTTCACCATCTGCCCGTCCCCCAACGACGTCATCCGGCCAGGCTGCGGCCGGCGCGACCTGCGCGGCATGCTGGATGCGGGATTGCGGATTACCATCAATTCCGACGATCCGGGTTATATGAACAGCGCCTACATGACCGAATGCCTGCGCAGCGCCCAGGAAACCGCCGACCTGACACGGGCGGAACTGCTGGCGATCAGCCGCAACGCCTTCGCATCGGCATGGATTTCCGACGCCGAACGCAGCCATTATCTCGAAGCGCTGGACCGTTTCGCCGCTCTCCAGGCCGAAGAAGCCTGATTGCCTGCATCGTTGCGGCGGGATATTTTCCCTCCGTAACGATGCAGAGGGCTCCAATGCAGATTTTCACCGCCGGGCAGACCGCCAGCCTTCTTCCCATCCCCGAACTGGTCGATACCCTGCAGGATGTCGTGCGCGATTATGCCGCCGGCAACATCCTGTCACCCGAACGGATGGTCGTCGACACGGCTGATGCCGGCGGCCACCTGCTTTGCATGCCGTCCATCGCCAACGACATCATGGCGACCAAGCTGATCACGATCTTTCACGGCAACAAGGCGCTGCCCGTCATCCAGGGGCAGGTGACATGCTGCGATGCGCGTGACGGCACCTTCCTGTTCACTCTCGACGGGCCGGAAACCACGGGCCGCCGCACCGCTGCGATGTCGATGCTGGCCATCCGCATGCTGCACCATAGCCCACCACGCCATGTCCTGATCATCGGCACCGGCACCCAGGCCAGGGGCCATGTCAACGCACTGCGAACCCTGTACCCCGAAGCCGTCATCAGCGTGCGCGGCCGCAAACCGCCTGGGGTGGTCGCCCTCTGCACCACGCTGGACCCGACAGGCCACCATGTCCGCCCTGAAACCCCCGGCGATGCCGAAGCCGCCGATATCGTCATCACCATCACCAGCAGCCACGAAATCGTCTATGACGCCGCCCCCCGTGCCGGGCGCCTGGTCATCGGCGTCGGCGCCTACCGTCCGGAAATGATCGAAATCGGTCCGAATCTGGTCCTGAACAGCCGGCTTTTCGTCGACGATCCGATCGGCGCGCCTTCCGAAGCCGGCGACCTGATCCAGGCCGGCGTGGACTGGCAGAACGTCTTTCCCCTGGCCACGGCGATCGACACCCCACCGCCCCCCGACATACCAGTCCTGTTCAAATCGGTCGGCTGCGCGGCGTGGGATCTGGCAGCCTGCCGCCTCGCCCGCCGCAGCCTGACGGAGCATGGCACCGCGGCCACACCCTAACCGCTGTTATCGCCGCCCCCTTCCGCCGTGCCGCGCAACGCGCGCCAGGCGGACAAGGCCCGCTCCCGCGCCGCCTCATGCACCACGATGGGCGCCGGATAGCCCGAGACGCCGCCCGCCAGCCACGGCGTGTGGATCTGCGCATCGGGCAGCCTGGCCAGTTCCGGCACCCATTCGCGGATATAGGCGCCGGACGCGTCGAATTTGCGGGACTGGATCAACGGATTCATCATCCGGAAGAAGGGCGCGGCCTCCACCCCGGTTCCGGCGACCCATTGCCAGTTCATGCCGTTGCTGGCCGGGTCGTAATCAACCAGCGTATGGGCGAACCAGCGCTCGCCCTCCCGCCAGTCGATCAGCAGATGTTTCACCAGGAACGACGCCACCACCATCCGGACGCGGTTGTGCATCCACCCCGTTCGCCATAACTGGCGCATCCCGGCATCCACCAGCGGATAGCCGGTCCGCCCGCGCTGCCATGCCCGCACGGCATCCGGATCTTTTCGCCACGGCATGGCGTCGAATTCAGGGCGCAGATTACGCGATGCCAGATCGGGCTGCGCAAACAGCACCGACCACGCGAATTCCCGCCAGCCCAGTTCGGCCATGAATTTTGCAAGCCCACCCGATGCCGGCTGCGCCGCAGCCGCCTGCCGCACCTGCGCGGGCGTGATATGGCCCCAGCGCAAAAAGGGCGAGAGGCCCGAGGTTGCCGGCCGCGCAGGGAAGTCCCGATCCCGCGCATAATCGTCCAGCGACCCGTCCAGAAACTGTGCCAGCGTCTCCTGCGCCGATGCCTCGTCAGGCTGCCACATGTCCGCCAGCCCGTCCGTCCAGCCGGTGGCGCTCATTTCCTGCCCGATCGCTCCGGCCTCGACCATCGGCGGCAAGCCGGACCGATCCGGCATGGCAAAGGCCATCTTCGCCGGCGCCGGAAGCGGCGGCCGTTCATGCCCCGCGTGGCAGGCCGCGCGCCAATACGCGCCGAAGACATGATAAGGTTGCCCTGCCCGGGTGCGGATCGTCCATGGTTCATGCAGCAGCGCGCCGGGAAAGCTCTGCACGGAGGTTCCTCCCCCCTTCAGCAGCGCCTTCAGCCGCGTATCCGCCTCCCGTCCATTGGGGTCATAGCGCCGGTTCCAGAACACCGCCCGCGCGCCGGTCGCCGCGACCAGCACCGGCAGAACCCGGATCGCCGGCCCGCGAAACACATGCAAAGCCCCGCCACCCTGCCGCAGATCGGCATCGAACAGGTCCAGCGCCCGCCCCAGCCACCAGCGCGCCGCGTCCTGCTTCACCGCCTCATCCAGAATGTGAACGCAGAATATGGGTGCCCCGGTCTTCACCGCCGCCGTCAACGCCGCATTATCCGCCTGGCGGAAATCCTGTCGAAACCAGACGATCACCGGGGAAGTCACAACGATCCGATCCTTTCGGGCCTGCGCACATGCCGGACGAACGCCAGTCCGGCCGGTCAGCCGCCCGATCAGATACCAGCCTCTACAGTGCTTTCAAACCTGTATCGATCTTTGCCAGAACCTCGTCCGTCATCACGCCACCCGAAAATTTCGCCAGCGTCTTCAATGACAGGCCCTTGGCCATCCCGATCTGCGGATGCTTGGAAAAGCCGGGAAGCACGCTCTCGACCACCCCTTTGGCCTGCTCGTCGGCCAGGATCTCACGCACGGTCGAGTTGATGGAAAACGACATTTCAGCCACCTTTCAGATGATATCGATCAGGATATGGTCCTGTTCTCTCTCGAAAAAAAGAGAACGGAAAATTTTTCGCACATTCAGGACACCCGATGCCGGCACAACGCGAAGCGCCCCAGCCAGCCACAACGGACATCACAATCGCAATTCATGGGTCCTATCCGTCAGCGTTCGGATCATCCCCGTTCAGCAAATGGCTTTCTTCCGCCAGAAGAGAGAGCGTCTCCCGATATTCCTGCTGCAACCGGGCAATCAATGCCGCGGCCGGCACCACGGCATCGACCGCCCCGATCC
>NZ_JBDNXE010000177.1:0-6006 GCF_047721585.1 Gluconacetobacter sp. | reverse complement strand
CGTCAGGCTCATAACCTGAAGGCCGCAGGTTCAAATCCTGCCCCCGCAACCATCTTTACCGGCGCAGGGCGCAAGGAATGATTAGATCCTGCCCCCGCAACCAAAATTTCCAAATAAAATCAATGACTTAAAAGGCGGCGCAAGCCGCCTTTTGGCGTTCCAGAGCACCAACTGGAATCATATAGGAAACATTCGGAAGCGAATTCACGCGTAGCAACACTGCGTGGAAGGGCCGGTCTGGGCGCGCTTCAGCGTGACCTGACGCTCAAGCGGTATCAGGCTCAGCATCGCCAGAGGGCTTCTTCTTTATGATTGCGATGTTGTGCTGGTCGGCCGACATGAGGACCGCTGCTTGCGGGATGCTATCGGCGCACTCGGTCCCCAAGCGTCCTGGCGACGCGGTGACGCTGGCAATTCCGGAGATGTGACCACCATCATAGTGGAAATACCGCTCGGGTGGCCGAGGAGAGTGGGCAATATCGCTGATGCCATTCTCTGGCAGGCCTGGGACGCGACCTCCTTTGTGACCGGAATCGTCATTACGGTAAATGGAGGATAGAGAATTGGCTGATTTTCTCGGTTTAGTATAAAATCTACGTGTTCAGGTGAGGGCGGTCGTGGCGACGTTGCGGACAAGTTGGCGCAACCACTCGATCGCCATGTCTCCGGCGGTTCGGGGATGCCAGGCCATGGCCATGTCGAAAGTCTCGATACTCAAGGGGGGATCGAACAGTCGCAGCGGCCAATTTGTTTGGAACGTGCGGGCGATGGCATGTGGCACGGTCATCACGAGATCGGAACCGGCGATCAATGCCGGAGCGAGAAGGTAATGAGGCAGTGTCGTCACGACGCGCCGCGTATATCCAGCGTCGGCCAATGCGTGATCTACCGGGCCTCGTGTCCGCCCATGACTGGTAATCAGAACATGGTCTTCTGCGATGAAGGCTTCCAGCGACACGATGTTTTGCAATCGAGGATGGTCGGAGCGAACGGCGGAAACATAGCGGTCAGTAAAAAGAGTTTCGATATGCCGTGTTGGACGCAGAAAATCGGCGTGACTGATGGCGAGGTCGCAATCATGCGACGCAAGCCGTTCCTCAAAGCGAGGATCGAACGGTAGAATTTCAAGTGTGACATGCGGTGCGATGTCGCGCAGGTGTCGGGCGATCGGCAGGAATATGACCTGTGCGGCGTATTCATTGGACAGCACCCGAAAGCGGCGGGTGCTTGTCCGAGGATCGAAATCTGAAGAGCGATCGAGCGTGTTGGCAATGCCTTCCAACAAGGAGGCGATACGTGGTCGCAGTTCCTCGGCACATGCCGTCAGCACCATGACATTTCCGCGCCGGATCAGCAGGGGATCGTTGAGAAGGCGGCGCAGGCGTCCCAGCGCCGCACTGGTGGCCGGTTGGCTGAGGCGCAGTCGTCGTGCTGCGCCCGAGACCGAATTTTCTGCAAGGAGTGCGTCAAGAACTTTCAGGAGGTTGAGATCGACCGTTGCTATATCCATCAGACGAAATCCGGAAATCCATGCAATTCATTTGAATGATAACACGGACCCCATCATGTTTGGAGAAGGATTGCACGCGGAAAGGACAGGGTTATGGAGTATAAATCTCTTGGACGAAGCGGACTGTCTGTCAGCCGCTTGTGCCTGGGCACGATGAATTTCGGCTGGAAAAGCGACGAAGCCGAGTCCCATGCGATCATGGATCTCGCACATGAGCACGGCCTCAATTTCTTCGACACCGCCGATATTTATTATTGGGGGGAACATCGCGGAAAGACCGAGGAAATTATCGGTAACTGGTTCGCTCAGGGGGGTGTCCGGCGGGAACGAACGGTTCTGGCGACGAAGGTTTATGAGCCGATGGGGGAGTGGCCTAACGAGGGGCGTCTGTCCGCGCTTCATATTCGCCGCGCGCTTGATGCCAGCCTGAGGCGTCTGAAAACCGATTATGTCGACCTCTATCAATTCCATCATATCGATCGCGAGACGCCCTGGGACGAGATCTGGCAGGCAGTGGATGTGGCAATTCAGCAGGGCAAGGTTCTCTATGCCGGGAGTAGCAATTTCGCCGGCTGGAATCTAGCCGAGGCTCAGGCGGCAGCGAAGGCGAAAGGGATGGCAGGGCTGGTCAGTGAGCAGTCCCTCTATAATCTCCTGACCCGTACGGTCGAGCTGGAAGTGATCCCTGCGGCACAGCGCTTTGGGATCGGTATTCTGCCGTGGTCGCCCCTGCAGGGAGGACTGCTCGGCGGCATCGTGCAGGCGGAGCGGACCGGTCGTCGTCGCCTGGAAGGACGGGCAGCTGAAACGCTGGAAAAGCGGCGTCCCCAGATCGAGCAGTATGAGGCCCTTGCCGCCGAACTTGGCCATAAACCATCGAATATGGCACTGGCTTGGCTGCTACATCAGCCTGCCGTAACGGCACCCGTTATTGGTCCGAGAACGACGAACCAACTACTGCAGAGCTTTAGTGCTCTGAATTTGAAATTGGACCAACAAATATTGGAACGGTTGGATGTCATATTCCCAGGGCATAAGCCAGCACCGGAAGATTACGCATGGTGACAATTTATCAAATCGGAGTGGAAATAAAGAGATTTGAGTGTATTATAAAACACGTTCAGGTCTTATTTTTCCAAAATGCCTGATGATTATGCCTTCAACATTCGCGATCTGAGGCGTGCCATCGCGGTTGCGGAACACCGTAGCCTTCGTCGGGCGGCTCTGGCCTTGGAGGTGGATCAGAGCACGTTGACACGCTCGATCCAGGCACTGGAGCATGCACTTCGTATTCCCCTGTTTGAGCGAATGCGGACCGGCGCGCGGCTCACTGCGGCGGGCGTGGCGTTCACCAGGATCGCCGCCTCCGTGCTGGAGGGCATGGACGAGGCCATGTTGCATCTGCGCCTGCGGCATTATGGCGTGGCGGGAAAGCTCCGTCTTGGCGTGCAAGTGTCCTTCGCCAACGGTGTGGTGGCCAACCTGCTCGGACAGTATCAAGCCGAATATCCCGATGTGAACCTTCAAATCATGGATGGCCCGCGTGAGAGACTGCTGCGGGATGTGCTGGGTTCCCGCCTCGACGTCGCGATCGTCCTAGCGGGCGAGGGCTGGCACGGCCAAGCCATCCCGTTGGGGAAGGAAAGAGTGCTGGCCGCTGTTGCGCGCGATCACCCGCTTGCGGTGCGTGCAGCGGTGACGTGGTCCGGCCTGTCAGATTGTTTCCTCACACTCCCGCGTCGCGGTGCAGGTATGGAGCTTCGCAAGCTCGCGCTGTTGCATGGCATTCTGCCCGAGCGCATCATGTTTCACGACGCCGCCATCGACCGGCTACTGGCATTGGCCCGTCACGGGGGTAAGATTCTGCTCGTAACGGAAGGCGCTACCGGCATCAGAATGGATGGTGTCGTCTTCCGGCCCATCATGGATGGAAGCGGCCCGGCGACATTCGATCTTGCCCTGTGCTGGCGGGATGGGGAAAGCGATCCTGTTCTGACACGCTTTATCGAATTGGCGCGGTAAACTCATGAGGACGGCGCTTCTTTTCCGGGTGTCGGCGACGTCTGACGCATAGCGGGAATATCAAGCGGGATATCGTCGCGGAACGACCGCCCCTGAGACAGTCGTCGCCCCAGCGTATCCAGAAACCGGGCAAACCGTTCCTGTCCCAACGCATTGGCGGCGGCCTGGGCTTCGGCGGGCAGGGGCGGCATCTGGCCCAGCCAGAAGCGGATGAACAGGGCGTGCGTTTCCAGCGCGATCATCAGGTCGCGCTCCTGACGCTGCATCTGCCGCGTCAGCCGGTCCAGCCGCCGCGTGAGCGCGGCTTCGGTTTTCTCCGCGCTGTCAGGAGATAGCAAGGATACGACCGCCGCTTCCACTACGGCGGAGCGCGTCACCTTCCGGCGTGCGGCAAGATCGCCGATCTGGCTGATCACGGCGACGGGCAGGGAGACGTTCAGGCGGTCACGCATGGAAATTCTCCATGAAAAACCATGATGTGACCAAAAGTTTTTTTAGAAACAAGACCGAAATCGGGCGTGTCGTATCGGGGCGGGCCATGACGTAAAAGGAACGGGCGGCATGGGTCACATGCTGATCCCGAGGTCGCGCTTTCGGTCGTGTCGCCAGTCGACGCCCCCGTCGTCGCGGGCGACGCCATCGACATACCGGTCGTGTTGTTTCTCCAGAGACGGTGCCCACGGCACAAGCTGGAAGCTCAGACCGTTGTCGATCATGGCGAAGCGCCCCGAGGACAGGCTGAGGCGTTTCACATACTGGCCGGTGACAAAGTTACCCGGAATGCTGCGCTCATAGGTCAGGCCGCTTTCCTTCGCGAGTTTCGCGCCCACCTGGTCGAGTTCCTGTTGACGCAATGTCGTCAGGAGGTTGCGCTGATAGCGTGCTGATCCGTCCGCATGGAATGACGCCAACCCGCGATCCGCGAGGTGACGGGTGCGTTCCTGCATGGCCTGCCGCACCTCGGCCCCGAAGCCTGTGCGGGCGAGGTCCATGGGCAGGCGTTCCACCAGCCGATGATCCAGCCATGTCGCGCCCGGCGCTTTCACCTGGGCGGCAAGGTCCAGATCGGAACGGGCGGACAACACCAGATAATCCTTCCCGCTTGTCCTGCCGGTCGCCGTTCGTACCTCAACGATGCCGCCATCGGGCGGGGCGTCGCGGAAGGCTTCGACGCCAGGGAAGCGGACATGATGCACATGGCCGTCCGTGGCGTCGATCACGGCATAGGCTTCGCCGGTCAGTTCATTGTGCAACCCGCGCTCCAGCAACCGCCCCGTCAAGGCGATGGGCTGATCGAGCCCGGAGATCACGTAATCGCCGGGAGACATCACCCGATCCCGGCTTCGTTCCGTCATGGCGCGATGCATGGTTTTGATGATGTCGCCCCGCGCGCCCATCTCGCGCAGCGTGTCCGCCATGCCGGGCGCGAGCGACCAGCGTCCCGGTCCTGCTGATGTGGCCAGCCCCATGCGTTCCAGTGTCTGCGCCCTGCCGGTCAGCAACGCACGATGCGTCGCGTCCTGGCCGAAGCCGGTAGTGGCGTCAGCCCGCAGGTCCACGATCCCCAGATCATCGGCATGACGCTGCAATTCGGCATCAAGGCGTGTCCAGCGTTCCGCCGTCACGTCCTGGCGCAGAGCTATTTTGATTTCATGCTCAGCGTGCGGGCCAAGCTCCAGCGAGACCAGATCCTCCGCTCGTGAGCGCAGCCCGTGGCTGATATAATGGCGGGCAATCACCAGATCAGCCCCGGCCTGATCGACACCGCGCACGATCAGATGCACATGCGGATTGTCGGTGTTCCAGTGCGACACGGCGGTCCAGTCCAGTCGCGTGCCGAGATCGGCTTCCATCTGCTGCACGAGGTCGCGGGTAAAGCCGTCGAGGTCGGCCATCTCGGGTGCATCCTCGGGAGAGACGATGAAGCGGAAATGATGCCGGTCGTCTTTGCAGCGTGCCGCGAAATTCCCGGCCTCCACCTCCTGACCATCCGGCCCGAACAGATGCGCCTTTTCACCATCACGGGTGACGCCATCCCGACGCAGATAGGCGAGGTGATCGGCCAGCGATCCGGGCCGTGCGCCGCGCCCGGCCTGTCGCACCACGCGGGCCTTGACGGTGACACGGCGATGGGCGTCGAACAGGCGGCTTCTGCCAAACCGGGAATGGCCTCGCCCGAAGGTCGAAGGGCCGGAGCGCGGACTGTTGCCTTTTCCCTTTCCGGGGCTGCCGCTACTGCCTCCGCCCGCGCGGCGGGAGGCATGGAGCACCTGCGCCAGAAAGCTCCGGGGCCGGGCGCTGCTTCCCTTGCTCCGGATGCGGCCCGGACGGACGTGGAAATCCTCATCGCGGGCCATCAGAACCTCCCTGTGCAGGAAAACCCCGCAGGAAAGCGGCATACAATCCAAAATCCTGCACACGTGTAGCGCGACAATCTGGGTGAGAGAGCGCGTCAATCAGGATGAGAATGGATT
>NZ_JBDNXE010000176.1:0-6064 GCF_047721585.1 Gluconacetobacter sp. | reverse complement strand
CCCTTGGCCCCGGCATCGCCACCACCCGCCATCCGCGTCTGGTGGGCCTCGCAGACCGGCCGCGCCGCGGCCCTCGCCGCCACCGTCGCCACCTGGCTGCGCGAGGCCGGCCACACAGTCGCCCTCGCCTGCCTCGATCAGTGCGAATCCGGCGATCCAGGCCCCGGCCGGGCCATCTTCGTCGTCTCCACCTTCGGCGACGGCGACCCGCCGGATTGCGCAACGCCGTTCTGGAACGCCCTGCGCATGCGCGAGGCCCCGCTGCCGGGCCTCACCTGCGCCATCCTCGCGCTGGGCGATTCCTCCTATGCCGGTTTCTGCGGCTTCGGCCGCGCGCTCGACGCGCGCCTCCGCGCCCTCGGCGCCACCATGCTGCTGGACCGCACGGACTGCGAACCGGATTTCGACGACACGGTGGCGGCATGGCGCGGCACCCTGCTCACCGCCCTCGGCACCCACGCCGCCCCCGCCATCGCCCGCCTGGTCCTCAACGAGCCCCTGTGCACCGGCACAACCGACTTGGTTACATCCGACAAGGACACCCGCCGCATCGGCCTGGACCTGGGCGCGACCGGCCTCACCTGGCAACCGGGCGACGCGCTGGGCATCTGGCCCTGCAACCCCGCCGCCCATGTCGAGGCCGCGCTGGCCGCCCTGCGCCTGCCGGAGGAAACACCGGTCGTCCTGCGCGGCCACGGCACCGTGGGGCTCCGCGAGGCCCTGCGCCGCCATCTCGACCTGTCGCGCCCCAACCCGGCCATGCGCGCCGCCCTGGGCTGTGCCGAAGGCGGTTTTCTTCCCCACCTGCTGCGCGACGCGGCGCTCAAGGTCACGGCGCAGGACATCCCGCCCCTGTTCCGGCGCATGCAGCCCCGCCTTTATTCCATCGCCTCCTCGCCCAGGGCCTCGGGCCGCGTCGTGGAACTGACCGTGGGCGTCAATCGCGACCCGTGGCCCGGTCTCTGCTCCAACTGGCTCGCATCGCTTGCCGATGGCGGCGAGGTGCCGGTGTTCCTCCAGCCGACCTCGCATTTCCGCCTGCCGCGGGATGACGAGGCCCCGATCGTCATGATCGGCCCCGGCACCGGCATCGCCCCCTTCCGCGCCTTCCTTCAGGACCGCGCGGCCCGCAAGGCACCCGGCCGCAACTGGCTGTTCTTCGGCGAACGCCATGCGGAACAGGGGTTCTATTACCGGCAGGAGCTGGAGTCCTTCCGCGCCGACGGCTGCCTGACCCGCCTGGACACGGCCTTCTCGCGCGACCAGTCGGCGCGCGTCTACGTACAGGACCGCATGGAGGAAGCCGGAGCGGAATTGTGGGACTGGCTGCGGGCCGGCGCCTTCGTGTATGTCTGTGGTGACGCCGCCCGCATGGCACGGGATGTCGATGCCGCCCTGCACAGGATCGTCGCCCGTCACGGGGGCCTGTCCACCTCGGACGCCACCAGTTTCATGACCGCACTGACGCGGGAGAGCCGCTATCTGCGCGATGTCTATTGATGCCGATTGACAACCCGTCCGATCCCCCGGGCCGCACGGCCCGCCCACCGATGACCGTCCTGGTCGCCGACGCGAACACGCGCCGCGCGCGGGCCCTGTCGGACGATCTCCGGGCCGATCCCTCCCTGCGCGTGCTGTCCGTCCCCGCCGGCACCGCCCTGATCGACGCCGTGCGGCAGCATCATCCGGACGTGGTGCTGGTCGATATGGGCCGCGCGGACCGCGACGCGCTGGACAGCATCCGCGCCCTCTCCCAGCCGGCGCTCGAACGCCCCGTCGCCCTGTTCGTCGACAGGGACGACGTGGACCTGATGGAAACCGCCTTCGATATCGGCATCTGCTCCTATAACGTCCTGGAAGCACCGCCCGACGACGTCAAACCCCTGCTGCGCGCCGCCATCGCCCTCTATTCCCGCTTCAAGCGCACGCGCGGCGAACTGACCGAAGCCCAGCGCAAACTGGCGGAACAGAAACGCATCGACCAGGCGAAGAGACTTTTCATGAAGACCGAAAACACCACCGAGGATCAGGCTTATCGCTGGCTTCGCCGCCGCGCCATGCAGGAATCCCGGCGCATCGCCGCCGTCGCCGCCGATTACCTCGCCGCCCATGGGCAGGGTGACGAATCATGACCCGTGCCCTGCGCATCGGCCTGCTGCGCCTGACCGACAGCGCGCCGGTCGTCATCGCCCGCAATCACGGCCTGTTCGCCCGGCACGACATCGCGCCCGAGATCGTGCTCTCCCCCTCCTGGTCCAATATCGCCGACGGCCTGGCCTGGAAAACCCTCGACGCCGCCGTAATCTTTCCGCCGCTCGCCATCATGACGGCCCTCGGCCGGCGCGGCCACGCCGCATCCCTGCGCCCGCTCTGCACGCTCAGTCGCGGCGGCAACACGCTGGTCCTGCGCGGCACCAACCCGCTCGCCACCCCATGGCCGGCCGGCGCGGAGGGCGGACAGGCTTTCGACCGGTGGCAACAGTCCATCGGCCGCCGTCCGCGCCTCGCGGTGGTTCATATGTATTCCACCCACCTGCTCATCCTGCGCCGTTTCCTCGGACAGATCGGGGTGGAGATGGACAGCGGGATCGAGCTGGTCGTCATGCCGCCCGCCGACATGATCAGCGCCCTGGCCGATCGCGCCATCGACGGCGGCTGCGTCGGCCCCTCATGGGGCACGGAAGCCTGCCTGCGCGGCCTCGGCTTCCTTGTCGGCGGCTCCTCCACCGTCATGCCGTTTCATCTCGAAAAACTGCTCGTCATTTCAGACAGGATCACCGACAGGGCCGACCGCGTCAAAGCCGCCCTGCGCGACGCCGTGGCCTATTGCCGGGTGCCGGACAACCGGCACGCCCTGGCGCAGGAACTCGCCCAGCCACCCGAGAAGGGCGGCCTCGCCCTGCCCGCCCGCGCGACCCTTGCAACATTGGACGAAAACACAACGCCCGAACCCGTCACCTTCGTCGCGAAAGAGGCCACACATCCCGATTTCGCATGGATCACGCAGGACATGCTCGATCTCGGCTGGATCGATGAAGACGAACGCCAGATCCTGGGGGTTTAGGGAAGAGCGCACGATGTGCGACACTCCCGTTCCAGATCGTCCCATTGCCCGAGCCAAGATCCATTCATGAAGCGTCTCCCGATTGAGCATTGCCTGTCCGCCATGCTGGCGGTCGCCCTTGCATTGGGCCACGCGCAGGCCGCCGACGAGACGGCCGGTGGCCCGGCCGCCCTGGTCGACCCCCGCATCGGCACCGGCGGGCCGGGGCACACCTTTCCGGGGGCGACGGTGCCCTTCGGCATGATCCAGCCTTCTCCCGACACCGCGATGCCGGACTTCCACCACGCCTATGACTGGGCCGGCGGCTATCGGTACAACGATCCCACCATCATGGGCTTCTCCCACACGCACTTCTCCGGCGCGGGCCATTCCGACCTCGGCGACGTGCTGCTCATGCCCATCTCCGGCGATGTCAGGATGGAACCGGGCGACCCCGCCAGACCGCAGAGCGGCTATCGCTCACGCTTCCACCACGCCACCGAAATCGAGCACCCCGGATATTACGCCGTAACGCTGGACGACTATGCCATCCGCGCCGAACTCACCGCCGGCCCGCGCGTGGGCTGGCACCGCTACATGTTCCCCGCCGACAAACCCGCCCATGTGCTGCTGGATCTCCGGCCCAGCATCTACGACTATCCCGGCAAGGTCCTGTGGACGCGGCTGCGGGTGCGCGCGGACGGCACGGTAACAGGCTGCCGCACCACGCGCGGCTGGGCACCGGGGCGCACGCTCTGCTTTGCAATGCGCTTCTCCCGCCCGACGACCGCCCGCATGCTCTACAATCGGGAAACCAACGTGCCCTATCGCGGCTTTCGCGGGCCGGGCAACGCGCCAACAGATCGGACCGTGCAAAACGGCCGCGCGGTCGAAGCGGTCTTCGATTTCGGCAAGCTGAATGGCCCGCTGGAAGTCAAAGTCGCGATCTCTCCCGTCAGCGAAACGAACGCCATCGCCAATCTCGATGCCGAAGGCCAGGGCTGGGATTTCGACGCCCGCCACGCCGACGCCACCGCCGCATGGAACCGCGCCCTGTCGGTCATCGACGCCTCCGGCACGCCGGACCAGCAGACGCAGTTCTACACCGCGCTCTATCACGCCATGCTCGCCCCGACCCTGAGCATGGACACCAACGGCGACTATCGCGGCCCGGATCAGGAGATCCACAAGGCGCGGGGCTTCGGCTTCTACTCCACATGGTCCACCTGGGATGTCTATCGCGCCCAGCAACCGCTCATGGCCCTGCTGCGCCCGGACATGAGCACGCAGTTCGTGCGGTCGCTGATCGCGGCCCAGCAGGCCAGCCCGGTGGGCCTCCTACCGGTCTGGTCCTATCAGGGGCTGGAGACATGGTGCATGACCGGCTACCACGCCGTGCCGATCATCGCCGACGCCTATCTCGCGGGCGTACGCGGTTTCGACGCGGACGCCGCATTGAATGCAATGGTCGCCTCCGCAACGTCACCCGTCTACGGCGACCTGACGGACTACATCAAGCTGGGCTACGTCCCGATCGACAGGGAAGCCGAAGCCGGCTCCAAGACACTGGAATACGCCTATGACGACTGGTCCCTTGCCCGGATGGCCCGCGCGATGGGCAAGACGCACATTGCGGAAGAATTTGAGAAACGCGCCGGCAACTGGCGCAACGAGTGGGACCCCAAGACCGGCTTCCTGCGCGCCCGCCTGAGCACCGGCGCATTCCACACGCCCTTCGACCCCACCGCCGCGGCCTATGGCAGCGACTATACCGAGGGCAATGCGTGGCAATATCTATGGTTCGTACCGCAGGACGTTCCCGGCCTGATCGCGACCATCGGCGGCAACGCGACCTTCATCGCGAAACTGGACGAGTTGTTCGATACGAAAGTCGAGCCCGCACAATTCAAAAATGTCGAAGATATCAGCGGCCTGATCGGCTGGTACGCCCACGGCAACGAGCCGAGCCACCATATCGCCTATCTCTACGATTATGCCGGCGCCCCATGGAAGACGCAGCAGCGCCTGCGCCAGATCATGGAGAGCCAGTACAACGCCCGTCCCGACGGCCTGGCCGGCAATGACGATCTGGGCCAGACATCGGCGTGGTACCTGTTCACCGCGCTGGGCTTCTATCCCGTCGCACCCGGCAGCAACGACTACACGATCGGCCGCCCGTTCCTGTCAAAAGCCGTGATCCACCTGCCCCATGGCCGCACCTTCACCATGACGGCCGACCATCTGGACGCGGATCACCCCTATGTCGCGTCCGTAACCCTCAACGGCAAGCCGCAGGACCTGCTGCACCTGCGACATGCCGACATCCTCAAGGGCGGCGCACTGCATTTCGTCATGCAGGCCCAGCCGAAACGGCCTTGAGTCCATACAGGTCCGCAATCGCCCGAGCCGACAATATGTCGCCGGCCGGCCCGTCAGCGACGATCCGCCCTTCACGCATCAGGATCGCGCGGCCAAAAATCCGCGCGGCGCGCAACGGGTCGTGCGTCGTGGCCAGAATGCCATAGCCCTCGGCCGCCAACCGGTGCAGCAGGTCGGACAGGCGCTGCTGCTGCCCGTAATCCAGACCGGTCTCCGGTTCGTCCAGCACCAGCAGGCGCGCCCCCTGAACCAGCGCCCGCGCGATCAGAACCGCCTGCCGCTCGCCCCCGGAGAGCGCGGCATAGGACCGATCCGCCAGATGGCCCACGGCAAGCCGCGCCAACGCCTGTTCGGCGGCCTCACGATCCGCCGCCGGCACAACCGGTGCCAGCATCGCCCCACCGGCCAACCGCCCCAACGCCACCACATCGCGCACCCGATAGGGAAAGACGACCCCATGCCCCTGCGGCACATACGCCAGATGGGTCGCCAGCGCGCGTCGTGTCATACCCGAAATGGACCGCCCGTCGAGCAGCACCCGCCCCGACACGGGCTGCAACAGCCGCAGGACCAGCCGCAGCAGAGTGGTCTTGCCCGCCCCGTTCGGCCCCAGCAGCGCAACCATCTCGCCCCCCCTTATCG
>NZ_JBDNXE010000175.1:0-6103 GCF_047721585.1 Gluconacetobacter sp. | reverse complement strand
TCGATGCCGATCTGCTGCTGGTTGGTCGAGGCCACGATCTGCTGGAAGGCATTCACCCCTTCCTCGATGCCGCCGGTCATCCGTTCGATGGTGCGATAAGCGATATCCGTCCGCTCCTTGCCGGCGGAAACACGCTTCACCGCCTCTTCCGTCAGCATCACCGAGGTGTTGATGCCGCGCTGGATGTCCCCCAGGATCGAACGGACATGCTGGGTGGCATCGCGCGACTGGTCGGCCAGGATCTTCATCTCGGCCGCCACCACGGCGAACGACCGCCCGTGCTCGCCCGCGGCAGCGGCCTCGATGGCCGCATTCAGCGCCAGCAGGTGCGAGCGTTCCGAAAGATCGTTGACGGCGGTGATGATCTCGCTGATCGCGTCCGTCCGCTCCGACAGCGCGACGATGTTCGACGCCACGGCCTCGGCGCCCTCCTGCGTGCGCTCCATGGCCCGCGCGGTCTCCTCCACCGCCTCCAGCCCGCTGGCCGAACTATGGACGATGGTCTCGGCCGACGAGATCACCTCCCGTGCCCGCTTGCTGATCTGCGCGCCGGAATGGGTGATCTGGTCCACCGTCGCCGCCGTCTCCTGCACCGCCGCGAACTGTTCCTCCACGCTCGCCGCCTGCTGCTGGGCGGAGGCGCGGATATCGGCCACCGCCGCGTCGAGGTTGCGCGTGGCGTCGCGGCTCTGCTGCGCGATCTCGCGCAGGCCGTCGATCATCCGGTTCAGGCCGCTGGCCAGCCGTTCGAACTCGTCCCGTCCCCCGCCGGACCCGCCGCCCGCCACATGGGTGGACAGGTCCCCCTGCCCCACCAGTTCCATCACCCGCATCAGCGCCGCCAGCGGGGCCAGGATCGAGCGCCGGGTCCAGAAGGTCACGATCAGCGCCACGATCACCGCCACCGTCAGCCCCAGGATCAGCGACCGGCGGCTGAATTCATACAGCGCGCTGCTCTGCGTCTCCCCGGCCTGCACCCCGCCATCCAGCGTGGTTCCGGCCTCGGAGATCAGCCGGTCGATGGTCTGGTCGCGCGTGTCCGAACGCGCCGATTGCTGGCGCACCGCGCCATCGTCGCCCTGCCGGATCGCCGCGAACAGGTCCGACACCGCCTCGGCATTCTGCCGCGCCTGGTCCAGCGCCTCGCGCAGGCGGGTCGAAATGGTGGCGAACATGGCGCGCCGCGCGTCGATCCGCGCCTCGTCGTCCGCCTGGCTGGCGGCGGCCAGCGCCTGCACCAGCGTGTCCTCGGCCTGCCGGTCGATCCCGGTCCAGTCCGCGATCGCGGCATCCAGCTTCGCCGGCTCCTTCTGGTAATCCCGCGCGTAATAATGCGACAGGATCGACAGCCGCCGCGCGACCAGATCGTTCTCCAGCACCCGCAGATGGTTCAGGTGCCGATAGACCAGCAGGTCGCGGGTCACGATCACCGTCATCTCGTCGCGGACATTGCGGATCTGCCCCAGCGCATAGACGCCGATCGACACCATCAGCATCACGCCGACCAGAAACCCGAACAGAAGACGATTGGCGATTGTCACGACAGGTCAGACTCCGAATGAACGCGCGGCAAACAGGCGGGCAGGATCGAGTACCGCAACCAGCCGCCCGTCCGGCAGGGCCGCCATCGGGTGACCGGGCACGGAAACGGCGGCAGGCGCATCCACAACATCGTCCACGCCCAGCGTCCGCCCGGCCAGCAGCGCGATCCGCGCCACCGGCAGGCCGGCCACCGGGCGCAGCAACGCCATCGCCCCCGCATGATCCATCGGCGCCCCGCCCAGCAGAACCGACAGATCCATCACTGTATACAGATGGCCGACATGGCCAAACACACCCCGCACCGCCGCCGGGCAGTCGGGGCGCCTGGGCATGGCGCTCCAGGCCGGTTCGGTCATGCGCAGCACATGATGCAGGTCGATGGCATGGCCCTGCCCGCCCACATCCAGGATCACCGCCGCGCGCCGCCCCGCATCGTCCCTCGGCGCCTGCCCGCGCGCGGCCAGCAGCCGCGCCCGCTCCGCCATCACCCGGCGGGCATAGCCCTCCGCGCCCCCAGCCGCACCCTCGCCTGCCGCATTCGGCGCGGGCATGAAGCCGCGACCGTTCAGAACACGCTCCGCGCCAGCAGCAACGGCGCGGCCTCAGCCATGTCGTCGCCATCCCTGCCAACCAGCCGCAGCAACCCGGCAACCGTCAGGCCATCCCCATCGGGGACCGGCGCGTCGGGCGGCAGACGGTGCAGCAGGGCACGCGCCTGCCGCATCATCCGTTCGGCCTCGTCCACCTGCCCGGCATCCCGCAGCAGCCGGGCGAGATGGACATGCGCCATGATGTGCGCGCGATCCAGGTAAAGCGTGCGCCGGAACTCCTCCCCGGCGGCCCCGGCATCCTCCGCCAGCACGGCGGAGAGAAAATGCAGCCCCGCATCCAGCGGATGCAGCGCCAGCGCCGCGCCGCAGCAGGCCCGCGCCTCGGCCACCGCCCCGCGATCGGCCAGCGCCCGCACCTCCGCCCGCGCCAGTCCCGCATCCGCGCGGGCAACGATATCGCGCGCAGGCTCCCGCGCCGGGGGGCGCGGCACCGGCACGCCAGGCCGTGGATCGGGCGAGCGGGAGAGCACGCAGCGGCGCGGCGCGGCCGGCCCCTGGCGAGATCCCGCCACCCGAAACGCCACCGTGCCGCTAAACGTCACCGTTTCCAGAACGCCGCCGCACTCGCCGATCGGGTCCGAATGGCCCAGCAGCAGCCACCCCGGCGGCGACAGCCGGCCCGCCAGCGCCCGCATCAGGTCCAGCGCCTGCGTCTCCTCGAAATAAAGCAGCACGTTGCGGCAGAGGATCAGGTCGAACGGCCCCGCCGGCCCCCCGCCTGAAGGCAGGTCCATGATGTTTCCGTATTCAAAGCGCACCATCCGGCGAAACACGTCGCGTAGAACCCAGTGCCGCCCGCACGCGGCGGGGCGAAACCATTGCCGCCGTTCCGAGACACCGACATCGCGCAGCGACCACGCGCCATATTCGGCGGCACGCGCCCGCTCCAGCGCCTGTTCGCTGATATCGGTACCCAGGATCTCGACGGTCCAGTCCTGCTCGCCCCGCGTCCGCAGCAGGCGCCGCATCAGGATGGCCAGCGAATACGGCTCGGCACCGTTGGAACAGCCCACGCTCCAGATCCGGATCGTGCGCACCGGGCGCAGCCGGGCGATCAAATCGGGCAGAATGGTGCGTTCCAGCGCATGGAACTGCTCGGCATAGCGGAAGAAGAACGTCTCGCCGATCGTCACGGCCGATTCCAGCGCCCGCCACTCGGCCTCGCCCGCCGCATCGTCCGAAAGCCGCGACAGGTAATCCATCGGCTCGACGCAGCCGCACGCCTCCATGCGCCGCCGCAGCACCATTTCCAGCAGGTCCATCTTGTCGGCGTAATAATGCAGCCCGGTCCGCGCGACGATCCGGGTGGCCAGCCGTTCGAGGGCACGCTGCCGGTCAGCCATCCGCACGCTCCCACAGGGCGTCGCGCACTGCCGCGTCCAGCGCCAGGGACTCGATCCGCCGCCGCTCGCGCTCCATCAGCAGCCGGTCCGGGTCCATCAGCAAGGCGGTCATTCCTCCGGCCAGTTCGACCTCCCCCGTCAGCCAGCCGCCGGCCGGCACGCCCTCGGCGGGCAACGCCGTCACGGCCCCCGCCATCTGCCGCACATCCAGCACGCTATCGACCATGAAGGCCACCCTCACCCCATCGGCCGGGCCGCAGAGCAGCAGCGGCCGATACAGCATCGCGTCAACCTCCGGCACGCTCCAGCTCCGCAGGCCGAGCAACGCCGCAAGGTCGATCGCCACCACCCGTTCGGCACCCAGGCGAAAAAATCCCAGCACCGGCGCGGGGGTCCCGGCAGGGCGGACAAGCGCCGGCATGGACATGCATTCCCGCACCGCGGGCGCGGGCAGGCCATAGCACGTATCCACAAGACGGAAGATGACGACGGCCACTGACACGGGGGCTTTGCTGCCTTCCATCCGAGCCGGTCCGGCAATGCCTTTCCGGCGCGTTTCCTGCCTCCTTTTCTCCCCGAAGATTGCATTTAATACAAGTGACGGCTACCTCCGGCAGGGATGCGTTCCCGGCAGATCGGGCGCGCCGCAGCCGCCGCCGGAGATCCGACCGTCATGGACAGTTTCAATTCGGACCGCGCCACCGACCGGTTCCTCCCGCCCCGCGCGGAAGGACCGTCGCGCTTCCCCATCGCCCGCATCGCGCGTGTAGCGATCTGCGCCGTCTTCTACGGGCTTTTCTATTTCGTCCAGCAGGTCACGGAACTCCTGGCCCCGCTGGTGCTGATCCTGGGCGTGGGCTGGAGCGCGCTCCCGCATATCGTCGGCGCCATCGGCACCAGCGCCGCCGCCGCCGACCCGCAGACGCGCGACATCGTCACCCACGTCGCCGGCACCATCCCGCACCAGATCGTCATCGGGTCGCATATCGTCACGGCCGCTTCGCTGGTCACCGACGGGCTGCTGATGATGGCGGCGGCCGCCCTCTGCGCCACGCTCGCCGCCGTCGCGGCGCGCGAGATGTGACGCCGATCCTGCCCGCCCCTCTCCCGTGATCCGGCTCCGCGACGTCGGTTTCCGCTACGATGCCCCAGGCGCCTCCGGCGCCTCGGCGCCGATCGCCCTGCGCCAGATCTCCTTCGCGGTGCCGCAGGGCGGTTTCCGCTGGCTGCTCGGCCCGTCGGGGGCCGGCAAATCCAGCCTGCTGCGCCTGCTGGCCCTGGGCGCGCGCCCGACCGCCGGCACGCTGGAAATCCTGGGCAGCAATATCGGCCATGCCAGCCGCGCCGCGCTGGCCCGGCTGCGACGGCGCATCGGCATCGTGCATCAGGATTTCCGCCTCCTGCCCGACCTGCCGGTCTTCGACAACATCGCCCTCCCCCTGCGCCTGCAACGCCGGCCGGAAGACGAAGTGCGCGACGAAGTCCACGCCATCCTCGACTGGGTCGGCCTCGCGTCCCGCGCCACCGCCCTGCCGCCCCAGCTTTCCGGCGGCGAACAGCAGCGCGTGGCCATCGCCCGCGCCGTGATCCACCGCCCGGCCCTGATGCTGGCCGACGAACCCACCAACGCGTTGGACGAACTCCAGGCCAACCGGCTGATGGAACTGTTCCGCGACCTGTCCGGCCTGGGCACCACGATCCTGGTCGCCACCCATAACGAGTCCCTGATCCGCCGCTACCCGGCCCATGAGCTGGAACTGGCCCAGGGCAGGCTGGTGCGCGATGGCTGAACGCACACACCAGACCGGCTTTTTCACCCGCTGGAACCAGGCCCGGCGCGCCGACGGGCTGGCCCTGCGCCGCGCCCTGCCCGACCGGCTGCTGCCCCTGCTGGTGGCGGCCATGGCCGTGCTGGCGGCCCTGGCGCTGGCCGGCGCCACGGGCGCACAGATTCTCTCCGCCCGCTGGTCCAGCGGCGCCGCATCAATGCTGACCGTCCAGGTCCCCGATCCCGACGCACCGGCAGCGGCAAAAACCCCCACCACTCCGCTGACCCGCTCCGACGCCGTGCTGGCCGCCCTCGCCGACACCCCCGGCGCCGCGCGCGTCCACCGGCTGGACAAGGCGGAACTGGACGCCCTGCTGGCCCCCTGGCTGGGCCGCGACAACGATTTCGCCCTCACCCTGCCCGCGATCATCGAACTGCATCTGGCCACCGGCCCCATCGAAGACGCCGGCGCGCTGGCCCGGCGGCTGGCGGCCATCGCCCCCGGCACGCTGGTCGAGCGCAACGCCGAATGGGGCGCGCGGCTGGGCCGACTGGCCGACAGTCTGCATAGCTGCGCGCTGCTGGCGGTGGCGATCGTGGCCGGAATCGCGGTGGTGCTGATCATGGCCACCACCCGCGCCGGGCTGGCGGCGCGCCGCATGCCGATCGAACTGATCCACGCCATGGGCGCCACCGACGGCTACATCGCCGGGCGCTTCGCCCGCCGGACGGCCCTGCTGGCCTTCATCGGCGGCCTGACCGGCAGCGTGCTGGCGCTGCCGCTCCTGGTGCTGCTGTCCCACGTCGCCGCCCCCTTCGCGACCGCAGCCCCCCTTCCC
>NZ_JBDNXE010000174.1:0-6186 GCF_047721585.1 Gluconacetobacter sp. | reverse complement strand
CGCCCGACGCGCAGGACAATGGCCCCGGGCGGTTCCGCGTGCGGGGGTGGGGAGCCCGCGCGGCTGACCCAAACCTCCCGCAACCGGGCCAAGGGCGGCCCGGTAGCGGCACTGTGCAACCAGCCTCTATTCGCCGATCAGGTGCAGGACAATCCGCCGGCGATGGGGCTGGCGGCGGTGCTCGAACAGATAGAGCCCCTGCCACAGGCCCAACACCGGTTGCCCATCGGCAACCGGAATTGAAAGCTGGGTCTGGGTCAGCATGCTCCGCAGGTGGGCGGGCATGTCATCCGGGCCTTCATCGTCATGGATGTAACGGCCCGGCGCCTCGGGGACGAGCGCCTCGAAGAAGCGCCTGATATCCTCGCGTACCGTCGGGTCGGCGTTTTCCTGCACCGTCAGCGATGCCGACGTATGCTGGCACCAGATCGTCAGCAGGCCGGTCTCGATCCCGGTCTCCGCCACCCATTGCCGCACCGTATCGGTAAACATTACCAGCCCCTTGCCACGGGTCGGGATGTCGACGCGATGCAGGGCCTGGCGCATGGTAGCGTGTTCCTATTTCAGAAAGCCCACGAGACGCTCGGCCTCGCTGACGATCGGCTCGGCGATCTGCGCCGCCCGCGCGGCCCCGTCGCGCAGCACCGCGCGCAGATGGTCCGGTGCTTCCAGCAGGCGCCGGGTCTCGTCGGCAATCGGCACGATGTTCTGCACCAGCACTTCGGTCAGCGCCGTCTTGAACGGGCCGAAGCCCTTGCCGCCATGGCGCGCCAGCACGTCGGCCGCCGTGATGCCGGCGAGGGCCGCGTAGATATCGACCAGATTGCGGGCTTCGGGCCGGTCCTGCAAGCCGGCCGGCTCGGAGGGCAGGGGCTCGGGATCGGTCTTGGCGCGACGGATCTTCAGCGCGATCGCGTCGGCATCGTCGGTCATCTCGATCCGGCTTTGGGCCGACGGATCGGATTTGGACATCTTCTTCGTCCCGTCGCGCAGGCTCATGATCCGTGCGGCGGCGGGCGGGATCAGCGGTTCGATCGCCGGGAAGAAATCCACACCGTAATCATGGTTGAATTTCTGCGCGATGTCGTTGGCGAGTTCCAGATGCTGGCGCTGGTCGTCACCGACTGGCACCCGCGTCGCCTTGTAGGCCAGAATGTCGGCGGCCATCAGGTTGGGATAGACATAGAGGCCGGCCGAGTGGTTCTCGCGGTCCTTGCCGGCCTTGTCCTTGAACTGGGTCATGCGGTTGAGCCAGCCGAGGCGTGATACGCAATCGAAGATCCAGCCCAGCCGCGCATGGGCGCTGACGGCGGACTGATTGAACAGGATATGGGCCTTCGGGTCGATGCCGGCGGCCAGCAGCACGGCGGTCTGGGCCAGCGTCTGCTGGCGCAGGACCTCCGGGTCCTGCCACACCGTGATGGCATGCAGGTCCACGAGGCAGAAGATGCACTCGTGATCGGCCTGCAAGCCGACCCAGTTGCGGATCGCGCCCAGATAATTGCCCAACTGCGGAATACCGGTCGGCTGAATGCCGGAGAATATGCGTTGCATGAAGGTTCTTTTCAGGCGTCGGACCCGCTCCGGTCAAGCCGGTCGTCGATCACGACATCCGGGTTTCAGGGCAATGGGTGGATATGGTCCAGCGCCCGCCGTTCGTCCGCCACGCGGGACGGCCCGAGGGACTGCGCACGCTGCGCCGCGACATCGCTGGCGGCGAAGGCGGGCGGATCTGCCTGCCCGCCACTGGCGGAGAGATAGGTCAGGATCGCCGCGATCTCGGTATCGGAAAGACGACGGAAGGACGGCATGGAGAAATTATAGCGTCCGCCATTGGCGAGCAGCGGCCCGTTCAGGCCGTTCAGCAGCACATCGACCAGATAATGCCGTCCCTCCGGCGTACGGGCGATCCGGTCGATCCGCCCGGTCAAAGGCGGAATTTCCCCCAGCATGCCTTCACCGCCATGATGGCAGATTCCGCAATTGGTCCGATAGCGCGCCTGGCCGAGATTATGGCGCGACGAACACCCCGCCAACGCCAGCAGGCCCAGAAGACCCGCGACGAATGGGGCGAGGGGACGTTCCCGCCGTATCATGCGCACTGGCGCGGCTCCTGCGCTTACTGTTTCGAGACGCCCAGAAGCTGGATCTTGAAGATCAGCGGGCTGTCGGCAGGGATGATGCCCATCGCACGATGGCCGTAGCCCAATTCGGGCGGCACATAGAGCATCCAGGTATCGCCCACATGCATCATCGGCAGGGCTTCCATCCAGCCTTTGATGACGCCGTCCAGCGGCATCTGCATATAGGCCCCCTTGCCGTGCTGATCGGAACTGTCGAAGATTCCGCCCTCGGGCAGGCGACCTTCGTAGATCACCATCATGCCGTCGCCGACCGCGGGGCTCTGCCCGTCCTTGGGACCGCTCTCCAGCACCTTGTAGGCCAGTCCGTCGGGCAGGCTCTTCACGCCCGGCTCGGCGCGGATCTTGGCCATGAACTGCTCGGGCGTCATGTCCGGCTTGGATTCCTCGGGGCGTGCGCCGCACGCCGCCAGCGACAGGGCCGTCGCGGAAGCCAGAAGGAGGGAAGTGACGCGGGACAGACGTTTCATGACACCTCGGTTTGGCGGAAATGAAAAGGCAGGAAAGGGACGCCGCGCTTACAGCGCGCCGCCCCGGCGGCCGATCTGCGCCCCCAGGCGCAGGCGGAGCGCGTTCAGCTTGATGAAGCCCTGGGCATCGGCCTGGTTGTAGGCACCCTCGTCATCCTCGAAGGTCACGACGCGGGTGTCGTACAGGCTGTTGGGGCTTTCGCGGCCGACGCAGATCACGTTGCCCTTGTAGAGCTTCAGCCGCACGCGCCCGGTCACCGAATGCTGGCTCTCGTCGATCAGGGCCTGAAGCATCCGGCGCTCGGGCGAGAACCAGAAGCCGTTATAGATGATTTCGGCATAGCGGGGCATCAGGCTGTCCTTCAGGTGCCCGGCCTCGCGGTCCAGCGTGATGGATTCCATGCTGCGATGCGCCGCCAGCAGGATGGTGCCGCCCGGCGTCTCGTAGATGCCGCGCGACTTCATGCCGACGAAGCGGTTCTCCACCAGGTCCAGCCGGCCGATGCCGTTGGCCTTGCCCAGTTCGTTCAGCCGCGTCAGCAGCGTGGCCGGGGACAGGGTCACCCCATTCAGCGCCACCGGATCGCCGGAGACGAAATCGATCGCGATCTCGGTCGCCACATCCGGCGCGGCCTCGGGCGAAATGGTGCGCTGGAACACGATCTCGTCCGGTCCCACGGCCGGGTCTTCCAGCAGCTTGCCTTCGGAGGACGAATGCAGGAGGTTCGCATCGACCGAGAACGGCGCTTCGCCGCGCTTGTCCTTGGCGATGGGAATCTGATGTTCCTCGGCGAAGGCCAGCAGGCGGGTGCGCGAGGTCAGGTCCCACTCCCGCCACGGCGCGATCACCGTCACGTCGGGCTTCAGCGCGTAATAGGCCAGTTCGAAACGTACCTGATCGTTGCCCTTGCCGGTCGCGCCATGGGCGACGGCGTCGGCCCCGACCGCTTCGGCGATCTCGATCTGGCGCTGGGCGATCAACGGGCGGGCGATCGAAGTGCCCAGCAGATACTGGCCCTCGTACAGCGTGTTGGCGCGGAACATCGGAAAGACGAAGTCCTTCACGAAGGTCTCGCGCAGATCCTCGACGAAGATTTCCTTCACGCCGAACATTTCGGCCTTCTTGCGCGCCGGCTCCAGTTCCTCGCCCTGGCCCAGGTCGGCCGTGAAGGTCACGACCTCGCAGCCATAGGTGGTCTGCAACCAGCGCAGAATCACGGACGTATCGAGACCACCCGAATAGGCGAGCACGACCTTCTTGACGTCCTTTGCGGCCATGGAACGGGATCTCCTGTCGTCGAATCTGAAAAAGGTGAAAAGAGTGCGGGCGCCAGAGCGCCTGATCCCCGCGTCCTAGCATTGGATGGACGATGGTGCCAGCGGGGGAACCGCCCGAAATGCAGGGCTCCCCTGCCGCGATGTCAGGCCGGCAGGCTGCGGCGTTCGCGTTGGCTTTCGGTGCGTAATTGTCCGCACGCGGCCAGGATATCGCGCCCGCGCGGCATGCGGATGGGCGAGGCGAAGCCGGCATCCATCACGATCTGGGCGAATTTGGCCAGTTGCTCGCGCGTCGAGGGCCGGTAGTCGCTGCCGGGCCAGGGGTTGAACGGGATCAGGTTGACCTTGGCCGGAATACCGGCGATCAGCCGCACCAGTTCGCGGGCGTCGGCCTCGCTGTCATTCACGCCGCGTAGCATGATGTATTCAAACGTGATGCGCCGGGCATTGCTGGCGGCGGGGTAGCGCCGGCAGGCGGCGATCAGTTCCTCGATGGGATATTTGCGGTTCAGCGGCACGATCTCGTCGCGCAGGTCGTTGCGCACGGCATGGAGCGAGATCGCGAGATTGATCCCCAGTTCCGATCCGCACTGGTCCATCATCGGCACCACGCCGGAGGTGGAGAGCGTGATGCGACGCCGCGACAGGCCGATGCCCTCGCCATCCATGACGATCTTCATCGCCTTGGCGACGTTTTCGTAATTATACAGCGGCTCGCCCATGCCCATCAGCACGATGGTCGAGAGCAGGCGCGGGGTCTCGCCCCTGGGGCTGGGCCATTCGCCATAGCTGTCGCGCGCCGCCATGAACTGGCCGACGATTTCGGCCGCGCCCAGATTGCGCACCAGCTTCTGCGTGCCCGTGTGGCAGAACGTGCAGGAGAGCGTGCACCCGACCTGCGACGAGATGCAGACCGCGCCGCGATCCTCGCGCCGGTCGGGGATATAGACGGTCTCGGCCTCCTGCCCGTCGCGGAAACGGAAGAGAAATTTGCGGGTCTCGTCGTTCGAGGTCTGGACCGTGGTGGCTTCCGGCCGGCCGATGACGAAGCGTTCGGCCAGCTTGGCCTGCAACGGCTTGGCGATCGAACTCATCCGCGCGAAATCCGTCACGCCCTGATGATAAAGCCAGTGCCAGATCTGCTTGGTGCGGAAGGGCTTCTCGCCGATCGCGACCAGCGCATCGGTCAGTTCCTCACGCGACAGGCCGACCAGGTCGCGCCGTCCGTCCGGCAACATGCCGGTCGGCGGGGCGAACAGGGCCGATTTCGCCAGGATACGCTGGCGCTCGACCTCGGTGAGCGAGGCGGCGAGGCCGGTCTCGGCGGGGGGCTGGGGCGCGTGAGCGGAAACGGCGGTCATGAACGGCTACTCATCGGACAGGCGCCGCGCGTATTCGCGGCACGAATTGGGCTGAATCCGCGCTGCCTAACACATTCCAACGGAAAAAGGGGAATTACTCTGCGTCGCGCCGCGCCGCGATCAGAAATTCGCGGTTGCCCTCGGGGCCGGTGATCGGGCTGGGCTCGACCCCCAGCACGGTCCAGCCGGGCAGGGCGGACCACCATTCCTCGATCATGGCGCAGACCGCATCATGCACCGCAGGATCGCGCACCACGCCCTTGGCGCCCACGGCCTCGCGTCCGGCCTCGAACTGCGGCTTGATCAGCGCCACGGCCCATGCACCCGGCCGGCACAATGCCAGCCCGGCGGGCAGGACCGTGCGCAGGCCGATGAAGCTGGCATCGCAGACAAGCACGTCGATCGGGTCGGGGATGGTCGCGGTGTCCAGCGTGCGGGCATTGCATTTTTCCAGCACCACCACGCGCGGGTCACTGCGCAGCTTCCATGCCAGTTGTCCATGCCCGACATCGACGGCGAAGACCTTCGCGGCCCCGTGCGTGAGCAGCACATCGGTAAAACCGCCGGTGGAGGCCCCGACATCCAGCGCCACGGCGCCCGCCGGGTCCAGGCCGAAATGCTCCAGCGCATGGGCCAGCTTCACGCCCCCGCGCGAGACCCAAGGATGATCCTGCCCCTTCAGCAGCAGCGGGGCATCCTCGGGCAATTGCTCGCCGGCCTTGGCCACGCGCCGGTCGCCCGTATAGACGACCCCGGCCAGAATCAGAGCCTGGGCGCGAGCACGGCTTTCCACCATGCCCCGATCGACCAGCATCTGGTCCGCACGCTGCTTGGCCATGTCGTCGCTGCCGGATCAGGCCGTCTGCTGCGACGATGCAACACCCAGGGCGTGCAGGGCGGTGGCTGCGATGGCGGTGGCGTCGAGCCCGGCCTCGC
>NZ_JBDNXE010000173.1:0-6327 GCF_047721585.1 Gluconacetobacter sp. | reverse complement strand
ACGAGAAAAATGCATTTTGGAATCCTCCGTGTCTGTTAAGCAGTGTCGGACGACGCGGAAAATATGGAGTGCCAAGAACTAGCCCGCAAGGAGTTAAATGGCGATATCTAGAGACCTTCCGGTGCTGATTACGACGGTCGAAGTGACGTGGATCGAGAAGGTGGTGGAACGCTGGCTGCGCTTCGGGCGGCCGATCGCGGACACGATCCTCGACCGTCAGCGGCGCATGCTCAGCTTCTCCCCAGACAACGTATTCGCCTTCGTTCTCTGGGCCGCTAACGAATACGGAACGGTTGAATCGCACATCGACATCGTGCGCACGGTCGGCTCCGGCGAAGACTACCAGACCGTCCCCTGCGTGCAACCGGGTGGCGAGGTGTTGCTGCACCAGAGTTCATGGCCGCGCGTCCAGCGCGTGCTGGAAGCGATCGATACGGTCGAGGCGCAGGATATCGACCCGACCGAGGTCAGCCCCGACTATTGGCGTCACCTGCACCAGCGACTGGAGGCGCGACAACAGCCCGACGCCTACACGAAGGCACGGCATCGGGCATGGCCCGAAAACGGCATGCCGTAGAGCGTCATCATCGGTGCGACCTTTCGTTCGCTGTCATCCCGGCAGGGTCATTGTTTTGCACAACCATGGCGAGACGCTATCCTAGCACGACAGTCTTTCGGATTGCGGAACCTCATCGCGCAATACGATGCCCTAACCCGGACCGCCACGCATGAGGCGGATCAGCCCTCCGGCATGCTCCGTATCACGGCGCCGGCGACATTCGGGCGCCACCACGTTGCACCAGTACCGTCCGATTTCCTGGCACGGTTCGAAAACATTCAGGCCACCCCGGTCTTGTCGGACCGTAACCTTGATCTGATCGAAGAGGGTCTGGATGTCGCCATCCGCATCGGCGTTCCGCGCCTTCGCCCCCGAAGCCGCGCGCGAAAACATCCACCCAACTGCCGACGGGTGCGCTGACGGTCAATTCCTGAACCGAAAGCGCGCCGTCTCCCGCACGTCAGCCGCGTCAGGGCCTGTCAGAGCCTGACCGCAAATGTGGGCTGGCGAGCGAGAGCGGCCCGTATCGGGCCGCGCCCGGCGTGTGTTTCCGAGCATCGGAGCAGAGTGGCCTTGATGGCCACGAGCACCGAAGCCCAGAAAACGCGCGGAGGAAACGCGCGGAGGACACGCCGCCAGCGCGCATTCGCGGTCAGGCTCTCAGGACATCGGCGGCGGCGACGGGTCGCCCGACGGCAGGGGAATGAATTCGTCATGGTCCGCCTCGGGCAGTTTCATCCGCCCGGCCTTCCAGTCCTCGGCGGCCTGCGCCAGCCGCGCCTTCGAGGAACTGACGAAATTCCAGAACAGGAACCGTTCCCCGACAGGCTCGCCCCCCAGCACCATCGCGGTCGTCGGCGCCAGGGCCTGGAAAGATGAGGCCCCGGCCCCCAGCACCAGCATCCGCCCCGCCTCATACCGCTCGCCGTCGATCTCGATCGCTCCGGTGGCGATATAAAGCGCCCGCTCCGGATAGACGGTCGGAATTTCCGCCCGCGCGCCGGCCGCGAGTTCAAGATGCGCATAGAACAGCGGCGAATGTGTCCGCGCCGCGGCGGTCAGCCCATAGGCCCGCCCCGCAATAAGCTGCCCCCGCACGCCGGCCGCATCCCATTGCGGCAGATCGTCCCCTTCATGATGCGAAAAGGAGGGCGCGGCCTCCTCATCACCCTTCGGCAGCGCGACCCATGCCTGGATGCCATGCAGATGGTCCCCCACCGCACGCGCCTTCTCGAACCGCTCGCTATGCGTGATCCCGCTGCCGGCCGTCATCCAGTTGACCTCCTGCGGCCGGATCGCCTGCTCCGACCCCAGACTGTCGCGATGCATCACTTCCCCCGAAAACAGGTACGTGACGGTGGAAAGCCCGATATGCGGATGCGGCCGCACATCGAGGCTGCGATCGACCCCCGCCGCGATATCCATCGGCCCCATATGGTCGAAAAAGATAAAAGGCCCAACCATCCGTCGCCGCGCGAAGGGCAGGATGCGCCCCACTTCCAGCCCGCCGCCCAGACTGCGGCGGCGCTGTTCGATCATCATCTCGATCATGGTACAGTCTCCCCTTCGGCTGCGCGACCGGGCCGGCAGCGCCCGCCCGGTCAGGCGGCAATCCCGCCGAAATGTCCGTTGTTGAAATCCTCGATCGCCTGGCGGATCTCCTCCTGCGTGTTCATCACGAAGGGGCCATAGCCGGCGATCGGTTCGTTCAACGGCTGTCCGGTCAGGACAAGAAAGCTGGCCGCCTCCGTCGCCTGCAACGTCACCTCCGCGCCCTCCCGGCTGAGCAGAGCGAACTGCGCGCTCCCCAGTTCCATGCCGCCATTCACGACCAGGCGTCCTTCCAGCGAGACGATCGCCGTGCTGTGCCCGACCGGCAGGTCGAGCGTCACCTGCGCGCCCGCATGCAGCGTGCCGTCCCACACATTCAACGGCGAGAACACCCGCGCCGGTCCATGCCCCGTCCCGTAATCCCCGGCGATCACGCGCAGCGTGCCGGCATCATGGGGCAGAGAAACAACCGGAATATCGGCCGCGCGCAGCGTCTGGTAGGTTGCCGGCGCCCCCTTGTCCGCGGCCGGCAGGTTCACCCACAACTGCACCATGCGAAACGCACCGCCCGCGCGCGCATAGTCGGCCGAATGGAATTCCTCATGCTGGATGCCGTTCCCCGCCGTCATCCACTGCACGTCACCCGGCCCGATCACACCGCCGCCGCCCGAGGAATCGCGGTGCTCGACCTCGCCATCATAGACGATCGTCACCGTCTCGAATCCTTTGTGCGGATGCTCGCCCACACCACGCCGCGCCTCCGTGGGGCCGAACGTATAAGGCCCGGCATAATCCAGCAGCAGGAACGGGCTCAGATGCGCGCCGAACGCGCTGTAGGAAAACAGGGAACGGACAGGAAAGCCGTCCCCCACCCAATGGCCGCGATCATTGCCGTAGCGGCCGAGAATCGTCTTCTGCATTGCCATGCTCCCGATCGACGGGGCTCCGACAGCGACGCCCCCGCATGACGGCAAGATGGGGCGCTCCCGCCCGCGCACAAAGATTGCCCCAGCGAACGGTGCGTCCTATTCATAAGACGATGAAGGACCTCAACGATCTCTATTATTTCGTGCAGGTCGTTCGCCACGGCGGCTTCACGCGCGCCGCACAGGCCACCGGCCTCCAGAAATCCCTCCTCAGCCGCCGGGTCCGGCTGCTGGAAGAACGGCTGGATACCGTGCTGCTCCAGCGGTCCTCCCGCCATTTCTCGGTAACCGAGGCTGGGCGTGGCTTCTACGAACGGTGCGTGGTCGTCCTGGAAGAGGCGGACGCCGCGGAACAATCGGTCGCCCGGCATCATGCCGAACCGTGCGGCATCATCCGCCTCAGTTGCCCGGTCTCGCTCCTGACCATCCAGTTCGGTGCGCTGCTGGCCCGGTTCATCATGCGCTATCCCGCCGTCACCCTCAGCCTCGAAAGCACGAACCGGCGGGTGGATCTGCTGGAGGACCGGTTCGATCTCGCCATCCGGGTGCGCTTCCCGCCGCTGCAATCGGAAAACCTCATCATGCGCGTGCTCGACACCAGCACGCAGTGCCTGGTTGCCGCCCCCTCATTGATCGCAGCCCCCCTGGCCTCCCCGGCCGACCTGAACACGATGCCGAGCCTCGATTTCAACACCCCGCCCGCCAGCCATTCATGGCTTCTCGAAAACGCGGACGGTCAGACGGCAACGATCTTCCACACGCCCCGCCTCGCCACCGACGACATGGCCGTCCTGCGTGAAGCCGCGCTGGCGGGCGCCGGCATCGTCCAGCTTCCGACCATGATGGTCTGGCGCGACATCAAGGAGGGCCGACTGCTCCAGGCCCTGCCCGACTGGCGGCCGCGTGCCGGCATCGTACATGCCGTCTTTCCTTCCCGCCGGGGACTATCCCCCGCCGTGCGCGCGCTGATCGATTTTCTGGCCGCAGAATGCGCCGCCCAGCGGCAGGATGCGTCACATGTTCTGGAAACCTGACAAGCCGAACCGTTACAGGCACTCGCGAGACCATTGATAGCGGACGATCGTCACAGGCCAATGCTCATGCGGAAATTCGCCGATATTGCGCAGCCCTTGCGTTTCATAGAAGCGCCGGGCCGCACCATTCGCCACACTGGTGCGCAGCCAGAACCCCTCGGGCATCTCCCGTTTGGCGACATCGAGCAGACTGCTCCCGATGCCCGCCCCCTTCCGCGCCGGGTCCACAAAAAGCTGCCGCAGCCAGAATGCCTCCGGCTCGAACGCCATAAACCCGGCGATGCCGGATGCATCACACGCCACATAGACGCGCCACGCCCGCTTCCATTCCGCTTCGAGGCGCTCACGATATTCCGCCACGTCCGACACGATGTCGGCTTCGACGCCGATAGAAAGCGCACTCTCACGCCAGAGCCGCGCGACGGCATCAATGTCGTCGCTGCGCAGCACACGCACGGGACAGGTCGTCATTTCCCTACGCGCTCATGTTTTCGTTCGCCCGTTCCGAGGACGTGTTGGTTTCACGATGCTATCCCTGATACCCTCATATACCCTTCCGAACCCCATACCCGCATATCGAATATGATCTCCGCGTCTTCGTCGTCTTCTTTATTCCGCGAATGTTTTACCCGCCCCATCTCGACGCGTATCGCGGCGAACAGATAATGCTCAACGGGAAAAGGCACATACTCGCCGTTATCGTGCTCTGCGCCTTCTCGGCCGGATGTACGGATGATGACCAGGGCAAAGGCGACCTGCATACAGCCGTCTCCCGGTGTTTTGCCCGCTACCCGTTCAGGAAGGGCACCGCCTACGACCGGTTCACCTGCATCACCAACGCCCATCTCAGATATGGCCCGAGCGCGGTCGGCACCAATTACGACCTGATTTCACAGGTCGATCTCGCCTCCCTGCGCATCGGCCTGGATGTCGATGCCGGCACGTTGAGCGTCCCGGAAGCCGAGAAGGAACTGCATTGGGTCACGACCAAGGCCCAGACCCAGGCCCAGGCCCAGGCCATCGGGCGGATCAATCCCCACCCGGCGGCAGCCATGCCGCCCCACCGCAGCGCGACAGGATCGACACGATAACCCACACGAGCGGCCCGGCAGTCTCGGCCGAACCGCCGTTACGAACAGTCGCGCGGCCTACCGCGCGATTTTCACTGCGTCCGGGGCACGATCACCGGATCGGACGATTTCTTGTCCGGATTGGCAACGACCGTTCCCGATTGCGCGGAATAGGTGGCGGAGGTCGACTGGTTCGGCGTGGTCGGCGGATGGAAGGCCGAAACCGGGCCGAAGATGCCACCGGCTGAACTCTTCATCGTGCCTTCGGGCTGGCGCGCACATCCACGGGTGATGATGGAGCAGATTCCATCCGTTCCCACCAGTTCGTCGTTATCGCCGGCATAATGCACGTCCGACACCCGGTCATGATCCAGGCGGATCACGGCGGTGCAGGTCGTCCCGCCACCGCCGCCGAACTGCGCGATCGTCGTGGCGATATCCCCCACCGGAATCAATGTGGAACCGCCATAGTTCGGCTGCGGATGCGTTCCGGTATAAATGAAGATCTGGGTCGTATCATTGAGTTGCTTGGTGGCGGCCGGCAGTCCCGCACAGGCCTGGAGGTCGTAGGATGTCATGCCGATCATGGTGATCTGCGCCTTGTGAGCCGCCCGGGAATCCATATATCCGCACCCGCTCAGCCCAAGAGGAAGCGAAAAGACCGCGAGCAGACACAGAGTGCGACAGTTCATTCCTGGATTATCCCCATAATCAATCGGCCCACGCCCCGCACGGCGCCTCTATCGCACGAACCTAGTGCGCTCTTTCCAGTCGATGCAAGGCCCAGGCCGGGCACAGAATGTCGCTTTTTCAATGAAACGCATTGTTGCAGACCTTCTGGCCATCTCATGACAGCCGGATCGACGAATATCTTAACGAAAGAATTACGTCTTTACTTCGCCATTGCCTTCCACGCCCCGCACGATCATCATGGTACCGATCGTCAGCACGGAGGGCGTCCGTCACGGACCTGGAGCCCGGTCGCGCCAGCCCCCGGCAACGGCGCTTTCAAAACGCGGTCCGGCCTCACGGCCCCTCATCCCGAACCGCAACGGACATCCAAGGAGACTCTGCCGCTCATGTCGCTCAAGCCGCTTATGCCGCTCCTGTCTCGCCACACATCGCGTGCCCTGCCTCCGCTCACGGCAGCCCTTCTCGCCCTTGGTGCCTGCACGGCCGGCCAGCCC
>NZ_JBDNXE010000172.1:0-6612 GCF_047721585.1 Gluconacetobacter sp. | reverse complement strand
CCCCGCCCCCACACTCCCCAGCCAGCCGCGCACGCCGCTGCAAAGCCTGGCCCAGGGCGTGCTCGCACTGGCGGTGGTCGCACTGGCCCTGTTCGTCCTCGGACGTTTCCGCTCCGCGCTGTTCTGGGGCGGCGTGCTCGCGATCGTCTGCTGGCCGCTGCTGAAAGGGTTGCGGCGGAAATGGTCCTCTCCCCATGCCGCCACGCTGGCACCGGCCGCCATCGTCCTCGGCATCGCGCTGGTCTTCATCATCCCGACCGCCGTGCTGATCTCCGCCGCCGCCGGCGAGGCCCGGGAAGGCGCGCAATGGGTCAAACAGGCCACCGAACAGGGCATCCCCGCCCCCGCATGGCTCGACCGCCTGCCGTGGGGCCGGGCGCAGGCCCAGCACTGGTGGCAGGCCAATCTGGCCACGCCAGACAGCGTGCACGACCTGATGGACCGCCTCAAGCCCGAACACGCCCTCGGCACGGTGGAGCATCTGGGCCACGGCGTCGCCAACGGGCTGGTCATCATGGGCTTCGCCCTGCTCATCCTCTTCTTCTTCCTGCGGACCGGCACGCCGCTGGTCGCGCGCATCGACCTGCTGATCTGGCGCCTGCTGGGCGCACGGGGCGGCATGGCCCAACGTCAGATCGTGGGCGCCGTGCGCGGCGCGCTCGCCGGCCTGGTGCTGGTCGGGCTCGGCGAAGGTCTGCTGATCGGCCTCTCCTATGTGCTCGTGGGCGCCCCCCAGCCCCTGCTGCTGGGCATCTTCACGGCACTGGCGTGCATGATCCCGATGGTCGGCGGCTTCGCGCTCGCCCTGTGCGTCCTGGCCATCCTGATCAAGGGCAGCAGCCTGGCGGCCGCCATCGGCGTCGGCGTGTTCGGCGCGGTGGTACTGTTCCTGGCCGACCATTTCATCCGCCCCGTCCTGATCGGCGGCTCCATCAGGCTGCCTTTCATGTGGGTGCTGCTCGGCATTCTGGGCGGGCTGGAAAGCTGCGGCCTCTCCGGCCTGTTCATCGGCCCGGCGGTGATGGCGCTCGCCCACCAGCTCTGGCGCCTCGGCTCCAGCCAAGGCCCCCACCCCGCCCCACACGCGGTCGTGGCCATCCGCATGGAAAATATTCGCGAAGAGTAAGCCGACGCCGCCGTTCTTCAGAAAAAGAAGATTCAAGCCTCTACACCCGATGCGGAGAAAACAGGATCACCCCCGCCCCACACAGACACAACGCCGCCCCGATCAGATCCCACCGATCCGGCCGTACCCCTTCGGCCAGCCACAGCCACACCAGCGCCGAGAGAATGTAAATCCCGCCATAAGCCGCATAAGCCCGCCCGGCTTCCGAAGTCTCAACCCGCGTCAGCAGCCATGCGAACAGCACCAATGAGACACAGCCAGGCAGAAGCCAGACCGGTGATCTATCCATCCGGCGCCACGCCCAGAACGCGAAGCACCCGGCAATTTCCGCCATGGCCGCGCCGACATAGATGATAACCGATTGCATCCGGCGACCCTAACAGCCAAAGCCGCCGCACGGTAGGCATCACCCGGCGCACACCGCCGGACCCCCACTGCTATTCCTCCAGCGTGATCGGCTGACGCATCTCCCTCACCTGCTCCGGCGTCACCGCGTCCGTCCAGTGATTGCCGAGATGACTACGGATATAGGTCACCACATCCGCGATCTGCCTGTCGGTCAGAATGCCCGCGAACCATGGCATGCCGCCATGGCCATTCAGGACCATCATGGTCGGATAGGCAGCAATCGCCAGTTTCTGGTCCCCGGCCAGCGCCGGATATTTCGCCCCGGCACCACGCGCCCCCTTGCCGTCGGCCATATGACAGGCAGCACAGATATGATGATAGACCAGATCGCCATTATCCAGCCGGGTCATGGTGCTCGGCACCCCGCCCGCCGTATCGGCCCGGGCCGACGCACCGGCCAGCATCATCCCCGCCACGAGCAGGAAGGAAAAAGAGACGCTCCGCATCAGCCCACTCCCTGCGCCCGCTTGTGTATCTGCTCGACCGCCGCGAGAGACGACAGGATCGCCCCCTCCTGCCAGCAACCGACATAGGATGCGTGCTCCCCGGCCAGCACCAGCCGGTTCTCCATCCCCACCAGCGTCTTGTAATGCATCTTGCGCGCCTGCTCCGACCACATGGAACAGCAGCCCAGGGTCCAGGGCATGCGGCTCCACGCCACGGCCACGCCATTGCGAAATTCGCTGCGATAACCGGGATGCAGAACCTGCCCCTGCCTCAGCCCTTCCTCGATCCGCTGCGCGGGCGTCATGGTCGTGAATTCCATCGCCGCCGGCCCGAACATATAACCGCCCAGCAGAACCGCCGGCCCCTGCGAGAAAATACCGTGGCTGGGATAGGCGATCTGCCCGATCGGCTGGTCGGTGAAACTGATCCCGCCATAGATCTGGTCGTCATCCTCCCAGAAGCGCCGCTTGAATTCCATGCCCAGCTTCACCGACGACGCATACGGCACGGCCGCGATCGCCGCCTTCATCCGGTCGCTGACCTGCACATCGAGCTGCGAAAGAACCGGCAACGGAATCGTGCAGACGCAATAATCGGCCTCTTCCACCCGCGCGGCCCCGCCATGGGCCACATCGTCATACAGGATCTTCACGCCATGCTCGTCCTGATGAATGGCGGTGACCATGCAGCCCAGCGTGATCAGGTCCTGGACCTGCCGCGCGAATCCCTTGCCGATATTATCCATCCCGCCAACCGGCTGGAACATCGTCGTCTGCATGTCGAGCTGTTCGGGAAAGGCCAGCCACTGCGCCAGACCCGAGCCCATCACTTCCGAACGCGGCGCCGGGGTCGAGAAGGTCGGCGCCCCATCCACACCAGCCCCACGAGCCTTGTCATATCCCCGGTGCTGCGACGACCGCGCTCCGGCGCGCCACACCCCATCATCATCCAGATTGGCCCAGGTCCCGATGGAGGAGAGCACATGCGCCCGCTCCTCGGGCGTCACGATATCATCCAGCCGATGCTGGTTGATCGCCTTGGCCAGCAACTCGGCGGTGTAACCCGAGAAATCCGCGGCAAACTCCCGATAGCGCAAAGGCTTGCCGCCATAAGCCTGCGAGGAATGCAGCCACGCATTGTGGTTGAGCTGAATGAACGGCTCCAGCGCCACGCCGAACTTCCGGCAATAATACAACAGCCCCTGATGATGATACGGAATCCGCCACGGTCCCGGATTGATATAATTGCCGGGTGAGAAAGCGACCTTCTGCGTCGCGCCCCCCAACTCCGTCACGCTGTCGCCCCCACGCAGCGAGATATTGCGTCCCCCCGCCCGGTTCTGGAATTCAAGCAGTCGAACCTTGTAGCCGGCCCGCCGCAATTCATACGCCGCCAGCAACCCCGCCAGCCCGGCCCCCAGCACCACGACCCGGGTACCCGGCTTCGCACCGGACAGTTTCGGCGGCCCCTTGAAGTCGGTGCCCATCGCATGACCCATGCTGGTCATTGCCTGATAAAGCCCGGCACTTCCCGCCAGAACCCCGATTTTCGTCAGAAGCTGCCGGCGCGTCTGCGCCTGAGAGCCGGACTGTCCGGTCATCAATCACCCTGTCTCTATGCGGAAAGCGCCTTTCGGGGCGCAAAAACAAAAATGCCGCATGCGCGGCATAATTTCCAGAACGAGAATGGATACCGGGTTTACGCCCGGTATCCATGCCGCTGTCGTCAGAACGTGGCGTTCAGACGGCCATAGTAGTAGGCACCGGTGATCGGCACCTGCAACGAGAACTGGTCGTAGATCTGGGCGCCGTAGGAATTGACATCCTGCGAAACCCGACGCGGACGCACGTTGAAGATGTTGTTCGCGCCAACGGCGAAGTGCAGGCGATCGGTGACCTGATACCCCACCTCGATATCCGTCAGCCAGCGCGGCGTATTCTTGAACTGCTTGAAGCAGGAATTGGAATACTGGATCGACTCGGTGGTGCTGCCAGGGCACATGATGTTCGAGTTCGACCAATCCTGATACTGCATCATGTCGGTCGTCTGGCCATAGCGGGTCTGGCGCACGTTCACGTCCAGCTTGCCCACCTTGTAATAGGCATTCAGGATGATCTTGCTGCGCGGATACGCCGTAGTGATGTAGCCGACATTCTGCGCGTTCAGGATCGGATTGCCCTGAGAATCCAGCCCGTTATGATGCAAGCGCGTCCGGTTCAGATCCAGCGCCATGCTCAGGTCCAGGTTGCCATACTGATGCAGATGGAACCGGTAATCCGCCTTGATGTCCAGGCCCTGCGTGCGGGTGCTGGCGCCGTTGGTCAGGTAATAGGCGCTGTCCTGCGACGTATCGTCCAGCGCCGGCCCGGCCAGCGTGTACCCCATCGCCTCGATCGCCTGCACCGCCAGCGGACCGTTCACGGTACCGCCACCGACGATGCGGTTACGCAGATTGATCTGATACACGTCGGCCTCGACATGGAACCCATCGACCGGCTCCAGCACGATACCGCCCGACGCACTGACCGACTGCTCAGGCTGTAGCGGCTTGGCACCCAGCGCACGGGCCGCCGCCGAATCCACCGCCAGCATGCCCGCGGCGCTGGAAGGGCCGACATTCATCGCACTGTAATGCTGCTCGGCCAGCGTCGGGGCACGGAAGCCCGTGCTGATCGTGCCGCGGATCGCAACCCGGCGCGAGAAATCGTAACGGGTCGAAATCTTGCCGTTCTGGGTATTGCCCACGTCGGTGTAGTGCTCGAACCGGCCGGCGAAATCCAGGTCCCAGTGCTTGGTCAGATGGAAATCGCCGTCGATATAGGCGGCGAAGATGTTACGGTTCCAGTTACCGGCGCTCTGCGGGCCAAGGCCGGCATAGCCCTGCGTGCCGCCCAGTTCATAGGAGTTCGGATTACCCGCCTGGATCTGGTAGGTCTCCATCCGATGCTCGCCACCGAACGCCAGCGTCATGGGAACGACGTTGCCGATGTTGAAGTGGTGGCGGAAATCCAGGTTGTTCGTCCACTGCGCCATGCGGTACGTTTCCGCCAGCGTCGAGGTCGGCGACCAGCCGCACCCATCGGTCGAATAGTACGGGTTGCCCGGCGTGGTCGAGCAGGTCGAGGCCAGCATACCGGTATTCGCGGTATTCTTGTTGCCGATCTTCGTGCCGTCGGCACCGTAGGTCGAACTCGCGTCCCAGTCCCAGTCACCGAACAGACGGCTACCCTTCAGGCCCACCGTCACGGCGTAGTCGTTTTCCTCGTTCGTCTCGCGGGGGGAGAAGCCCGACGGATATAGCGAGGGCGCACGGGTCGGAATACGATAATTCTCGTACGCCTCACCATGGCGATGCGCGTAGGTCAGGTTGCCATAGAACTGCAACCGGTCGCCGATGATGTCCTTGCCCCAATCCATCCCGAAATTCTCACGGGTTTCCTCGGGGCGGCCCATGATATGGTTGGAATCGGTCGGCACGTTCAGCGGGCCAGTATAATTCGCACCCGTATAGGCGCCTTCCGGCGCGGCGCTCAGCGGCAGCAGACGATGATCGGTCGACGGCGCGACGAAGAAGTCGGTGTGATAGACCTGCCCGCTGATATGCAGGAAGCCGTTGTCACCCCATTTGAAGCCGGCGTCGCCATTCACCTGATACTGCCAGGCCTGCCCGCTATAGGCATTGGCACCGGTCGTGGCGCTCAGATTATAGCCGTGATCCTGCTTTTTCGTGATGATGTTGACCACGCCGGCGATCGCGTCCGACCCGTACTGGGCCGCCGCGCCGTCTTCCAGCACTTCGATGTGGTCGATCATGTTCGACGGCAGCGTATTCAGGTCCGCACCGGTCGAACCGAACTGCGGACCGGAATCCGCAACGATATTCGCGGTCGAATGGCGGCGCTTGCCATCGACCAGCACCAGCACTTCGTTCGGGCCGAGGCCGCGCATCTGGATCGACTGCGTCAGCGCCGCGGAGTCAGCGGCCATGGCGACGACGTTGATCGAGGCATAGGTCTTGGTCAGCGCGTCCGACAGGTTCATCTGGCCTGAACGGGTCAGGGTCGCCGCGGTCACGACCGATACCGGCGCGGTGCTCTGGCGCGCATGGCGGTTGCTGTCACGGGTGCCGGTCACGATCACGGCCTCGCCCGGATCGGACGGCGGCGCGTGATAGACGGGCTCAACGGCCGGCAGAACCCGCGCGGCCGGAGCCGCGACCGCCGGAGCCACCGCCGACTTCGGCGTGGAACGGGTAGAAGCACTCACGCCTTTCTTGGCCTTCGCCGCATGGCGATGGCTGGTCGTCGACGTACCAGACGTCGGGGCAGTTTGCGCCACCGCAGCGGCGACGTCGAACTGAATGGCTAAAATCGTGGCCGCGATAAGGCTTCGCCTCAGGGTCATAGACTTAACGTGCTCCCGCGAACGTCGTTACTTTACCAGCACATCAAGCGACGGAAACCGACCTCAGTTCAATACCGAATCATACCCTTCCATAACGAATTCGGAATATATGACATTTTTATCACAACCCAGACACCTGGCTGCCCAAACCAAGGACATACAATTGAAATTTAACGGTTAATTTATGATGTTTCGAACACACCTCCAGGAAACACCCTCATCAATCC
>NZ_JBDNXE010000171.1:0-6649 GCF_047721585.1 Gluconacetobacter sp. | reverse complement strand
CATGTCACCCTGCCGGGCCTTCTCCAGCAACCCAGCCGCCAGCCCCAGCATCCCGGCCGCGACCGGCCGCCGCTCTTCCTCATAGGTCTCCAGCAACGCCGCCGGCGCGCCGCCCAGCACGGCCGCCAGTTTCCAGCCCAGGTTATACGCATCCTGCACGCTGGTATTGAGCCCCTGTCCCCCCGTCGGCGGGTGAATATGCGCGGCATCTCCCACAAGAAACACCTGCCCGACCCGATACCTGTCCGCCAGCCGCGCATTCATCGCATAAGCCGACGCCCAGCGAACCTCCCGCACCCGGACCACGCCCCCCGGCAGGCGCGCATCGACGAACGCCTGAAGACCACCGACCGAAAGATCGACATCCCCCTCGAACGCAACAGGCGCCTGAAGCTGGAACAGTTCGCCACCCGGCAGCGGGCAGAACCCCATCATCCGCGTCATGTCGCCATGGTTGAACCGGTGCCACACGGCCCGATCCAGGCCCTCCAGCACGATATCGGCAACAATCGCCCGCACACCAAGGGTTTTCCCCGGAAAGCCGACCTGCATCTCGTGGCGGACGAACGACCGCCCCCCATCGGCACCGACCAGATAACGGCAGCGGATCACCTCCGCCCCATCCTCACCCGCGACATGGGCCGTCACCCCAGCGCCGTCATCGGCAAAGGACGTCAGCCGTGTCCCATAGTCCGGGCGATGACCGAACGCCGCGAGCCGATCGCGCAGGATCGCCTCGGTCCGAAACTGCGGCACCATCAGGGGCGCACGATAGGGTTCGTCCACCGTCGCCGACGCGATCGTGATCTCCTGCACGTCATCCTGCGTGCCATCATCGCGATAGACGCGCTGCGCAGGATAAGGCCCTCCGGCAGCCGCCAGACGGTCGATGATGCCGAGATCCTCGAACACCTCCTGAGTACGCGGCTGGATGCCCTTGCCGCGCGACCCCGCGAACGGCTCCGCCAACTGGTCGATCAGGCGAAACGCCACGCCACGACGGGCCAGATCGACCGCAAGCGTCAGCCCCGCCGCACCCGCGCCGCAAATCACAACGTCCGTGTCACGTGAAACAGTCATTCTGCTTTCCTCCCGCACGAACAATGTGCATCATGCACATATTAAGGCGCGTATCGGGATGTCAAATAAAAGTGCATAATACACATATCCGCGCACGCCTCCCCGCCCTGCATCGTGCGCTGATCGAAATCGTCGGTGTCATCAACAGGCCGGAACGCGACGAAGCCCTGCTCAGGGCCGCCGGCCTGCCGCTTGAGCGCGCCCTGTTTCCGCTCCTGGTTCTGGTCGAGCGCCTAGCCCCGATCGGGTTGGTCGATCTTGCGGGCCGTGTCGGCCGCGATCACACCACGGTCAGCCGCCAGATCGCGCGGCTGGCGGAACTGGGCCTGGTCACCCGCCACGGCGGCGCGACCGACCGCCGCGTGCGCGAGGCCACGATCACCCCATCGGGCAAGGACGCGACCGACACGATAGACCGCGCCCGTGCGACAATGGCCGTCGGGCTGTTCAAAGACTGGGACAAGGCCGATTTCGACCAGCGTGTCCGCCTCCTCGGCACGCTCGCCGAAGATATGACGAAGCCCCCCGAAAAAACGCCTGAAACAACCGAATGGGGTCAAGGGGTCTGCGACCCCTTGCGGGTCGAGGGCAGCGCCCTCGCCTTTCCTCACCTCCCCGGTATCAACGCCTCAAACAGCCGCGCAATCGCTTCGGCCCCCGGATCGGGCACATTATCCAACTGCCCGTCGGGGATGTAGGACGCCCGCCCGGCTTCCGCCTTGCCCATCTTCGCCGTGGCATCGGCCCCGCCGCGCGCCGCGCGCACCACCTCGGCCCATGCCGCGCCCGCATCCAGCGCCCGCACCGCCGGGATCAGCGCATCGAGCATCGTGCGGTCTCCTTCCCGCGCGCCGCCATAACGCTGCATCGCCACGATGCCCTCCAGCAGCGCGGCTTCCCAGCGCGCCTGTTCGCTCCGCCCCGCCGTCGCAAACAGGATCGACAGCAGCGCCCCGCTCGACCCACCGGCATGGCGGGCCAGCAGGCGCCCCAGCGTCTGCATCAGCGCCTGCGGGTCGGCCAGCGGCAGCCGGTCCAACGCACCGTCGATCACGCGCGCCGTCTCGGCGAAGGTCGAGCCGGCGTCGCCATCGCCGATGCGCGCATCCAGCGCGTTCAGCGCCTCTTCATTCTCCAGCAGCACTTTCGCGCCACGCTGCACGGCATCCCGCAACGCCGGATTGTTCGAGGGCGCGGCGGCGAAAATATCCGGCAGGTCCGGTACGGCAATCACCGTCGGCTCCTGCCACGGCGCCATGCCCGTCCATGCCGTGGGTGCCACGTCGGCCTGCAACGAAGCCGCGATCTCGTCGGTCAGTTCCACCAGCGTGAGAGAAAACCCGTTCATGTCCAGCGCGGTCATGAACGGCGCGGGCCCGGCCACCAGCGCCACCCTGCGCGCCAGCGTGGTAGCGGCAAAGGCTTCCAGCAGCAGCGACATCTCGATCACCGGCGTCGTGCCGAGATTGTTCAGCATCAGGGCATGGCGCGCCTCGCCCTCCGGCAGGGCCGCCAGCAGGGCGTCCGCCGCCAGCGTCATCAACCCGCCGGCATCGGCCAGCGCGATGCGCTTTGCCCCCGGCTCGCCATGAATACCCAGGCCCAGTTCGCCCTCGTCCGCCGCCAGACGGCTGGCATGGCCCTCGTCATAGGTATCGCAATCGCTCAGCGACAGGCCGATCGAGCGCGTGCGCGCCGCCACGTCGGTCGCGAATGCCGCCACCCGCTCCAGCGACGCCCCGCTTTCGGCCATGTGCCCGGCAGCCTTGTGTACGATCACCGTGCCCGCGATGCCGCGCGCCTGCCGATGGCCGGGCAGCGAGATATCGTCACCGACGATCACCATCTCCACCTTCAGCCCCAGCGCGCGCGCCTGCTCGGCCGCCAGCCCGAAATTCAGCCGGTCGCCGGTATAGTTCTTCACCACCAGCAGGCACCCGGCCTCACCGGTCACGGCCATAATGCCCGCCAGAATCGCATCCACACCCGGCGAGGCGAACAGCGATCCGCAGACCGCCGCCGTCAGCATCCCGCGCCCGACGAAGCCGGCATGGGCGGGCTCATGCCCCGAGCCGCCGCCGGAAATCACGGCAACCTTGCCCGCGCCCCGCTCCCAGTCCCGCCGCAGGATGACCTTGATATCGGGATAGCCGTCCAGGCGGCACAGATCCTTCCCGGCGGGCGAACGCAACAATCCTTCCAGCGCCTCGGGCACCAGACGTTCGCGCGTATTGAAGAATCTTTTCATGCCTGAAAAGCCTTTCGTTCCGAGTTCCACCACACACCCCGCGCCGATCCGGGCCGGCGGAAGGTCAGGGACCATAGGAAGGTCACCGGCTCAGGACAACGCCTCCCAGCCAGACCCGCCCCTGCACGCATGACGGTGGACAGCACGGCACAGGAATGCCGGCGCAAACACGCCGCCCCCGTGCCAGACAAACGCCGGCCGTCCCCACGCCGTTCCCTCACGCAGCGGGGCCGGACACCGGAACGGAGCGCCCCCAATGGCCGCGCGCACCGAAGCGCAGGAAACGCGCGCCGGGTCACCACCTGCGCGCATATGCGGTCAGGCTGGTTCTTCGTGGTCTTCGTTGACGAGCATCGACGCCGCATGCCCACGGCTCACCGCGATCGGCGGCGGTCCGGGCACATGCTTTTCCTGCTCGCGCACCAGCGTGATCAACCCGGAACAAATGATCAGGCCAATGCCCGTCAGCGTCACCATGTCCGCCGAATCACCGAAGACCAGATGGCCGATCGCCAGCGCCCAGATCATCTGGCTGTACTGGGTCGGCGCGATGGCCCCCGCCGAGGCGTGGAGCGCGGAATGCATCAGCAGCACGTTCGCCAGCGCCGCCAGCAGCCCGTAACTGGCCAGCAAGGCAAGCTGATGCGCATCGGGCAGCGCAAAGGACGGCAGGCTGACCAGCCCGCAGATGGTAACGCCGCCGAGAATACCGGCCCCGAACAGCGAAATCTGCTTTTCATGGGCTCCCGACGCCCGGAAGGTCACGACCGAGATCGCCCCCGCCATCCCGGCCACCACCGCGCCCAGATGACCGATCGACAGCGGCCGCAGACCGGGCCGCAGCACGATCAGCACGCCGATGAAGCCCAACCCGATCGCGAGCCAGCGCGGCCAGCCGATCCGCTCCTTCAGAAAGACGATCGACATCAGCGTCACGAACGAAGGCTGTAGAAAGATCAGTGTAAACGCCTCGGCCATCGACAGATGGCTGAACGCCGTAACGCTGCCGATAATGCCCAGCGGATAGGCGATGAAGCGCACCATCCACAGCTTACGGTTCTGCGTCGTGAACACATCGACCAGCCGATCCCTCCCGCCGAGCAGGAAGGGAAACACCACCAGCGCGCACAACGAGCCGAAAAACGCGCATTCATACGGCGGCAGCCCGTCCCGGATCAGCTTCACACTGGCATCGCTGCACGAGAACGCGGCGAATGCGGCAAAGGCCAGCATGATGCCGCGCAGCGTATCGGCACCGCCATGAGACGAAGAGGAAGGGGCGGGATGGGTCACTCTGGCTGTTCTCGAAAAATGGACGGATGCATGATGGCTCCGACAAGAGCGAAGCCCCCTGCCCGTTTCGGAGCCATTCCGCAAGATCCGTGACAAGAAAGCGGGCTATTGACAATAGCAGTAGCAGAGCGTCCCCGAAAAATACCGCCTGCCGCTCCTATCGGAACAGCGCAGTCATCACGCTTTCGTGTCCCCCATCGCAGCACTTCCCGACAGAACACGACGCCGCAGCGAAAGATGCCTTTTTTATTTTAAAGGAAGCCACCATTCCTCACGATGAACATTATTGGAAAGACCGCAATCGCTCTCTCCCTTTTCTGAAGGAAAAGAAGCCGGAAGGCTTTTATTCGGTCAGGGAACATCCCATGCTCCCGGCACAAGGCTCCCCGGCGGAGCAAAGTTTTTTTTACAGCCCCCTCTCCAGCCAGGTTCCGCGCCCCCAGCCGGACAGCACAACAGGAAAGACGGTTGACCGCGCACCCGTCACGGCATGATCATCCAGCAACCGCGCTTCGCAAGCGATCCTGCCCTCCACCGCTTCCGGAGCCCCCGACCAGACGAAATGACCGATTTTTTAAAAAAGCCCTACATCCCAATCGTATTTTTATTATGCCTGATCGGCATCCACACCGCCTTCACCACCCGCACGGGCGGGGCGCTGCCCAGTGACGCCTATATCTGGCAACGCCAATGGACCCCGGCCGTCAGCACCGCCGTCACCGCCAGCCAGCCCATCATCCGCACATGGCGCATTCTCGCGGCAGAACTGGACGGCCACGGCTCCTGGGTGGACATAACCCCCGACAGCCTCCTGCTGGCACGCACACACATGCCAGTCATCGCCGTCATCCGCATCGAAGGCCAACTGGCCGACTGGGATGAGGAGCAACTGGCCGCCCATATCCTCGCCGTGAAAGCCGCCTGGCAGCAGCGCGGCATCACGGTCTATGGCCTCGAAATCGACCATGATTGCGCCACCGTCCGCCTGCCGGCCTATGCGCGTTTCCTGGCGCTGCTGCACGGCCGGCTGGAGCCGACACCCCTTTCCATCACGGTCCTGCCGACCTGGCTGGCCTCCCCCGAACTGGAAGAGGTGCTGGCCCGGGTCGATGACGCGGTCTTGCAGATCCACGCCGTCCAGAATCCGCAATTCGGCCTCTTCAATCCCGAGAAGGCCCATGAATGGGTCAGAATCTTCGCCCAGCGCCGTCGCGGCCCATGGCATGTGGCCCTCCCCGCCTACGGCACGCGCGTCACATGGGGCACCGACGGACGGATCGCGGGCATCGAGAGCGAGCAGGACCGTCTCATGGGCGCCGACAGCGGCCACGAACTCGTGGCCCCTCCCGCCGAAATCGCCGCCTTCATGAAACGCATCGAACACGCCCCGCCGCACGGCCTGGCCGGCTGGGCCTGGTTCCGCCTGCCCACTTCCGACGACAGAAGGGCCTGGAGCCTGTCGACATGGCGCGCGGTCATCACCCATCAGCCCCTGCGCACCGCGCTGTCGGTGAGCCTGCACCGTTCCTCGGCCACGGCGCCCTACGATATCGTCCTGGCCAATGCCGGCAACGCGGATGCCGAGGCCCCACCAGCCATCCGGATCGAGAGCCCCTGCCCATCCGGAGCCGACGGCCTGAACGGCTATAATCTGGATTACGATGCCCAGGGCATGTGGCTGCGGCGCGCGCAGCCCGGCCTGCTGCGGGCAGGGCAACAGGCCGTCATCGGATGGGCGCGGTGCGATCGGGGAACAGTCAGAGCCTATGCCGGAACCCATGACAGGCAGAGCTGATCCACCTGCCCCGAAGGCGCCCGCCGCGCACGCCATCCGCCGCCACGCGCTGGTCTTCGCACTGTCAAGCGCAGCCGGCATCTCGCTTGTGCTCGCCTGCGGCATGGATTTTCCAAACCAGTTGCTCGACGACCGCGAAGGCACGCTCAAAAGCACGCCGGCCACGTCCTTCGCCTACGAAGCCAGCCATCTCGTCGTCCCGGACGACGCCCTCCGCATCGCCAGGGTCGTCC
>NZ_JBDNXE010000170.1:4880-6650 GCF_047721585.1 Gluconacetobacter sp. | reverse complement strand
GCTGGGGCCGGAGGCGGCGGAGCCGGTGGACGAACTGCTGTCGGCCGCGCTGCGCTACGAATCGCTGCATCCGGCGTCGCTTCAGGGGTTCCTGCACTGGCTGCGGGCCTCGCAGGAAACGGTGAAGCGCGAGCCCGACGCGGCGGCCGACATGGTGCGGGTGATGACCGCCCATGGCGCCAAGGGGTTGCAGGCGCGGCTGGTGATTTTGCCCGACACGGTGGGGGCCGCGAAATGCGATGGCGGTATCGTCTGGGGGCGCGATGGCGTCTCCGGGCTGGAGGTGCCGGTGTGGGTGCCGCGCGCCGAGATGGGGGTGGACGTGACCGGCGCGTTGCAGCGCACGATCCGCGAGGCGGCGGCCGAGGAATATCACCGGCTGCTCTATGTGGCGCTGACGCGGGCCAGCGACCGGCTGGTGGTCTGTGGCTGGCAGCAGAAGCGCACCGTGGCCGAGGATTGCTGGTACAGCCTGTGCCGGCAGGGGTTCGAGCAGGCGGGGGCGGAGGAACGGCCGTTCGATCTGGGCTGGGAGGGGACGCGGCTGGTGCTGGAGGCGCCGGCGGCCGTGCCCTCGACGGAGACGCGGGCGGCGCGTGCCGAGGCCGTGCCAGCGGCGCTGCCGGACTGGATGGGCAGCGCGCCGGGGTGGAAGGCCACGCCGCCGCCGGTGGAGGCGGCCCTGATGCGGCCGCTGGTGCCCAGCCGGCCGGACGATGCGCCGCTGGGGCCGCAGCCGGCCGTGCGCTCGCCGCTGGCCATTGCGCAGGCACGGCGGCCGGCCGCGCGCGAGCAGGCGTTGCGGCGCGGCGAGATCGTGCATGCGCTGCTGCAATATCTGCCCGATCATCCGCCCGCGCGGCGGCGGGAGGTGGCGCTGGCCTGGCTGGCGCGGCCCGGCAACGGGCTGGACCCGGCCGAGCAGGCGCGGATTGCCGGGCAGGTGCTGGCGGTGATGGACGAGCCGGCGCTGGCCCCCCTGTTCGGCCCCGGCAGCCGGGCGGAGCAGCCGGTGGCCGGTGTGGCCGGGGGCAGCGTGATCGTGGGGCAGGTGGACCGGATGGTCGTCTGCCCGGACGCGGTGCTGCTGTGCGACTTCAAGACCAACCGGCTGCCGCCGGCGGACGTGGAATCGACATCGGTGCTGTATCTGCGCCAGATGGCGTCGTACCGGGCGCTGATGGCTGCCCTCTATCCTGATCGGCCGGTTCGATGCACCCTTGTCTGGACCGAGGAGGTCCGGATCATGCCGTTGCCCGATTCGCTGCTGTTGCGGCATGCGCCCGGCGCGGTGCCGGACGGACCGTAACTTGAATCCCGGTGGTCCGGCGCCATGTGCAGGCAGAGGGCCGCCAACGAAGCCCGAGGAGTGATGTGATGAGCGAAAATACCGTGGCCGTCAGCGATGCCACTTTCGAAAGCGATGTCCTGAAGGCCGAAGGGCCGGTGCTGGTCGATTTCTGGGCCGAATGGTGCGGCCCGTGCAAGATGATCGCCCCGGCGCTGGAAGAGATCGGCGCCGAGTTCAAGGGCAAGCTGACGGTTGCCAAGGTGAATATCGACGACAACCCCAATACGCCCAACGCCTATGCCGTGCGCGGGATTCCCACGCTGATCCTGTTCAAGGACGGCAAGCCGGCGGCGACGAAAGTCGGGGCGCTGCCCAAGAGCCAGCTTAAGGAATGGGTCAAGAGCAGCATCTGAGGCTTTGACTGGCGGGGGAGGGGGGGGGGGGGGGGGGGGGGGGGGGGGGGGGGGGGGGGGGGGGGG
>NZ_JBDNXE010000170.1:0-4870 GCF_047721585.1 Gluconacetobacter sp. | reverse complement strand
CCCCGCCCCCCGCCCCCGGCCGGGCCCCTCTCCCACCCGCTCCGGGGTGCGGCGCCGCGGGAGGGGGTTACCAGGGGGGGCGGCCTGTGTTCTGGGCGCGGTTGTAGCCGATCAGAATGACCACGACGACGATCACGATCATGATCGGTAATGGAACGTGGCGCATGATCCGGTAGAGGGTCGAATAGAGCATCGCGTTGTATAGCGTGTGGACGATGCGGCCCGCGAACGCATGGGATGCGGCGTGGCCGGCGTAGTTCGATGCCTGAAAGAGCCCATGTGCGGCGGAATGAAAGCGCATCGTCATCTCCCTTGCGGAGACAGCATAGCATGAAGGTCCGCTGATCCGTTCTGGCGCCTGACGGAAAATGGGGGCTGGTCAGCGGGCGCGCCGCCTCAGTTGGACCAGCTTGTGGGGATGGCGTGGCAATGCGCCAGGCCGGCGCGGAAGCCGGGGCTGCATAGGGCCGCCAGTTCGCCCTGGTGGTCGTAGGTCGGCATCAGCTTTTGCAGCAGCGCATCCTTGGCCGTGGCCGGGTGGAAATAGATTTCCGACAGGCCCTCGGGCAGGTGGGCGGCCAGGGCGGCGACGCGGTCGGCGGTCATGTGGCCGCTCCACGCGATGCCGAAGCACCAGTCGTTGGTGCGCAGGCCGGCCTTGCGGGCCTGATGGCGCAGCAGGCCCGTCCAGCGGCGCAGGGCGGCCGAACCCATGGAATCGTTATAAGTGCCGGCCGCGATGAGCGGTTCGGGCGGTTCCAGCGGCACGCGGACGGCTTGCAGGCCGTGGCGCAGGCCGCTTTCGATCAGGTATCTGCCCACCGTGGGGTGCAGGTGCATGTGCTTGTGGGCGTTGGCGTGGTCCAGCCGCAGGCCGGTGCGGGCGAAGGCGGCGAACTGGGCCTCGATCTCCTGCGCCAGTTGCAGGCGCACGTCGGGGCGGAAGAAATAGCGGATGCCCAGATCGAGCTGGTCGGAGGGGAATTGTCCGTTGGCATCGACCAGCAGGGGGATTTCGGCGGGCGGCAGGATGGCCGGCCCTTCGATGACCACCAGATGAAGCCCGACATGGAGGCCGGGCAGGCGGCGGGCGCGTGCGATGGCGTCCTCGGCCGCCGGGCCGGCGACCATGAGGCTGGCGGTGGAGAGCAGCCCGTCGCGATGGGCGATCTCGATGGCTTCGTTGACCTCTTCCGACAGACCGAAATCGTCGGCGGAGATGATCACCTGCTTCATCGTGCGATCCGGTAAGCGGTGTAGCTCGGGACCGGGCAGGGCCTTTCGGCCCCGCCCCCCACGAATGGGTTTCCAAAGGGCGACTGCCCTTTGGTGGGTCAAGGGCAAAGCCCTTGAATCAGGCCGCGCGGCGATCCTTGAGGAACTGGAAGAACTCGACCCCCTCGCGCAGGCGGCGCTTCATCATCTGCGGGCTGCGCACCATCTCGTTGACGATGGAGGCGATCTTCGGGGCGCGGAAATAGAATTTCCGGTAGAACTCCTCGACGCCCTTGAAGATTTCCTCATGCGACAGATGGGGGTAGTGCAGCGGGGCCATCTGCACGCCGTTCTCGTCGATCAGTTCGGCGTTGCTCTCGTCCAGCCAGCCATTCTCGGTCGCCTGCTTGTGCAGGAAGGTGCCGGGATAGGGCGCGGCCAGCGAGACCTGGAGCGTGTGGGGGTTGATCTCGGTGGCGAATTTGATCGTCTCCTGGATCGTCTCCCGCGTTTCGCCCGGCAGGCCGAGGATGAAGGTGCCGTGGATCTTGATGCCCAGCTCGTGGCAGTTCTTCGTGAACTCGCGGGCCGTTTCGACGCGCATGCCCTTCTTGATGTTGTGCAGGATCTGCTGGTTGCCGCTCTCGTAGCCGACCAGCAGCAGGCGCAGGCCGTTGGCCTTGAGCACTTCCAGCGTCTTGCGGGGCACGTTGGCCTTGGCGTTGCACGACCAGGTGACGCCCAGCTTGCCGAGTTCCTTCGCGATGGCCTCGGCGCGCGGCAGGTCGTCGGTGAAGGTGTCGTCGTCGAAGAAGAATTCCTTCACCTGCGGGAAATACTGCTTCGCCAGACGGATTTCGGCCGCCACATGCTCGGGGCTGCGGGTGCGGTAATGGTGGCCGCCGACCGTCTGCGGCCACAGGCAGAAGGTGCAGCGCGATTTGCAGCCTCGGCCGGTGTAGATCGAGATATACGGGTGCATCAGGTACCCGATGAAATAATCCTCGATCTTGAGGTCGCGCTTGTAGACCTCGGTCACGAACGGCAGGCTGTCCATGTTCTCGATGATCGCGCGGTCGCGGTTATGGACGATCTCGCCGGCTTCGTTGCGCCAGGAGATGCCGTCGACCTCGGCGAAGGGGCGGCCTTCGGCGATTTCCTTGATCGTGAAATCGAACTCGTTGCGGGCGACGAAATCGACCGGGCCGCCCTTGAGCAGGCTTTCCTCGGGCTGGACGGCGACCTTGGCGCCGACCATGCCGATCTTGAGCTTCGGATTCGCGTCCTTGAGCATCTGCGCCACCTTCACGTCCGACGCGAAGGACGGGGTGGAGGTGTGCATGATGACCAGGTCGCGGTCGCGCACGTCCGCGAGGATCGGCTCCATGCCCATGCGCGCCGGGGGGGCGTCGATCAGGCGGCTGCCCTCGACCAGGGCGGCGGGCTGGGCCAGCCAGGTGGGGTACCAGAACGACCGGATCTCGCGCTTCGCCTGGTAGCGGGAGCCTGCGCCGCCGTCGAACCCGTCGAAGGAGGGGGGCTGAAGGAACAAAGTTCTCAACATGGTCATGGTACGCTGATCCTCGGACGTGGGGAGAGTTGGCCCGGCACGGCCGTTTTCCCGGTCTGTCTGTTGATGTCGTGCGGACGCTTATTCGCCCGGCACGACCGGATGGGTAGGTGGGGCTATAGCCGAATGTGGTGTGATATGCATCGTCTGTCCACGCCAGGCAACGCGCGTGCCGCTGACGCTGCCGACCATGATGGCGGCCGACAGCCAGTCGCGCACCGGCAGAAGCAGAAGCGGGACCAGGCTACGCTGGGCCAGCAGCCGGTCGGTAAAGAACGCGCAGACCGCCCGGATGGCCCACACGGAGAAGAAGACCCACCATGTCCAGGACGCATGGGGGTTCGTCAGGACGCTGACCGCGGCCCAGAACAGCGGCAACTGGATGGCCGACGCGGCATAGCCCGCCGGCTCCAGCGTCTTGACGGTGCGGCCCCAGCGCAGTTCGTGGGTCAGCACGTCGCCGAAGCTGGCCTCGCCCACCGTGGTCCAGGTCATGCACGGGGCGATGGCGATGTGCAGGCCGCGCTCGCGCACCAGGCGGCCCAGCATGGCGTCGTCGGCGATGTGGGGGGCCAGGACCTTCAGCCCGCCGACGGCATCGAGCGTTTCGCGCCGCAGGGCCATGGTGGCGCCCAGGCAATCCTGCCGGCCGAGATAGCGCGAAAGCATCACGCCGGGCAGGAAATTATGGTTGATCTGGCAGGCGGCGAGCAGGCGCGGCAGGCTGCGCGAGGCCGGCAGGCCGGCATAGAGCGTGGTGGCCAGCCCCACGCCGGGCTGGGCCAGCGCGTGGACGACATGGCGCAGATAGTCCGGCGCCACATGGATATCCGAGTCGGAAATGACCAGCAGGTCGTGCCGCGCGCGGGGCAGCATGTTGATCAGGTTGCCGATCTTGCGGTTGACGCCGTGCACGGTCGGATCGACCACCAGGTCGATATCGCGCGTGGGGTGGCGCTGGCGCAGGCGGCGGACGATCGCGATGGCCGGGTCGCCGGCATCCTGCACGCCGAAGACGATCTGGAAGTGCGGATAATCCTGCGTACAGAAGCTTTCCAGCGCCTCTTCCAGCAGCGGTTCATCGCCATGCAGCGGCTTGAGGACCGTGACGGGGGGGAGCGAGGCGCCCGGTGGTACCCGTTCCTCCCGCCAGCGGAAGCGCGCCAGCAATCCGGTGCCCAGCCCTGCCTGTACGCAGCCGGCGGCCGCGATCAGGGCGGCGAGACCCGCAGGAGAAACAAGGGCATGCAAGGCGGACATCAGCGTTCCGGTGAGGGGTGGTGGGACGAGGTGCGGGGCGGGGGTGTGGCGGGCGTTCAGTCTTCGGAGAACGCCTTCACCTTTTTCTGTAGCAGGGCAATCAGATTCTGGACATTCCCCGATGAGAGCGTCGCGCTGAAATCGGACCTCTGGGCTGCGACCTGACTGATATGCGCGTTCAGCAGCACGTCCACGATGCGCCAGCCCTGCGGGCCGGAGCGCATGACATAGTCGATTTCGGTGCCGTCGGTATCCTCGGCCGAGCCGATATGGGTGGTCACGATCTGGTCGCTGCCCACCGGCGAGGGGCGGGGCGTGGGGTCGATGGTGAAGCGCGCGTCGCCGCCCGGTTTGAAGCTGGAGACGTAGCGGGCCACCGTGAACTGGCGGAACACGTCGGCAAGCTGCTGCTTGTCGGCATCGCTGAAGCTGGCATAGCGCAGGCCGACGGAGGCGCGCAGGACGGTTGCGAGATCGTAGACCTTGTCGACCACCGGGGCGAGCGTCTGCGTACGCTGCGCGAAGCTGCCGCTGTTGCGGGCCTGGATCTGGCCCAGGGCGGCATAGAGCGCGGTGACGGGGGCCGTGATCGCGGTGGCCGGTGCCGACTGGGCGTGTGCCGGGGCGGCGGGCAGCAGCGGGAGTGCCACCGGCGCCGCCGCGAGGACGGTGCCGAGGGCCAGGGAGAGAGAGAATGTCATACGGCGCATAATAGTCATGCTTTCAGTCCGATCGTCGCCTTGATCTGGGGATGGGCGCTCTCGTCGAGGCCCAGGGCGTGCAGGGCGGTGGCTGCGATGGCGGTGGCGTCGAGCCCGGCCTCGC
>NZ_JBDNXE010000169.1:0-6876 GCF_047721585.1 Gluconacetobacter sp. | reverse complement strand
CGCGCGGCCGACGCGGCGGCCGATACGACCGCCTCCCCCGCCAGGACGGCGATGGCCGTCGGCACGCGCGTCTTCCACCAGAAATTCGGATATGGAACGGTATCGTCCGTCGAGGGCAACCGGCTGGAAGTCGCCTTCGACAAGGCCGGACCGAAACGTCTCCTGGACAGTTTTGTCGAGAAAGCACCATGACAAGTCTGACCCGTCGCCACGCGACGGAACTCGAAACCATCGCCGTCACCGTCCCCGCCGATGCCGTCATGGCGTACGAGGAGGCCCTGTCGGTCGTCTGCTCCACCATCGGCATCTTCGAGGTGGACGATACGCAGGTCCTGTGGCGGGTCGAAGGCGTGCGCGACCTCGGTTACGGCGAAGCCGAACTGACCGCCGCCCTGGCCCTCGCCGCCGCCATCAGCGGCCACGCGGCCGAACTGGACCGCACACGGACCGAGGCCGAAGGCTGGCTGGCCCGCACCTACGAATCCTTCCCCGAGCAGGATGTCGGCCAGCGTTTCGTGGTGCGCGGCACCCACCTGGAAGGCCCCACCCAGTCACGGCGCATTGCGATCACGCTCGATGCCGGCATGGCCTTCGGCTCGGGCGAACACGGCTCGACGCGCGGATGCCTGCGCGCCCTCGAACAGGTCGCCCATCGCCGCCCGCGCCGGATTCTGGACATGGGCTGCGGCTCGGGCATCCTGGCCATGGCGGCGGCGGCCCTCCTGCACCGCCCGGTCCTGGCGGTGGATATCGACCCATGGTCGGTGCGCACCACGCAGCAGAACGCGGCGCTGAACGGCCTCTCCTCCCTGGTCGCCGCCCGGCTGGGCAATGGCTGGCGCACGCCGGGCCTCAAGCGCCATGCGCCGTTCGACCTGATCTTCGCCAATATCCTCGCCCGTCCGCTCTGCCTGATGGCCAAGGACCTGGCCGCCCACCTCGCCCCCGGCGGCACCGCCATCCTGGCCGGCCTGCTCAACAGCCAGGCCCGCATGGTGGTGGCCGCCCACCGGCGGCAGGGCCTTGTCCTGGAACGGCACCTGACCGAAGGCGACTGGTCCACGCTCGTCCTGCGCCGCCCCGACGGCGCGACCGGCGCCTGACCGCTCAGGCAACGCAGGCGCGAACCAGCGGACCAGAGCATTTCCACCTGTTTGAATGCATGCATTCAAACAGGATCTGCTCTCAATTGTTTCCAAAGTAAAAGGACAAGGGAAATGCCCGAGATTTCAGCCCGTCTCCCCGCGCTGCGCCGCGTGCTGGAGGACATGGATGTCGACGGCTTCCTCCTGCTGCGCGGCGACGAGCATCTGGGTGAATATGTCGCCCCCTATGCCGAGCGCCTGGCCTGGCTGAGCGGCTTCACCGGCAGCGCCGGCATGGCGGTGGTGCTGCGCGACGGCCCGGCGGCGGTCTTCTCCGACGGGCGCTACATCACGCAGATGGACCAGCAGGTGGACGGCACCGCCTGGTCCCGCCTGCATATGCGCGACACCCCCCCGGCCGAATGGCTGGCGGCACAGGGCGGGCGCGGCCTGCGGATCGGCTACGATCCCCGCCTGGTCGGCGAAGCCGGCCTGCAACCGTTCCTGGCACGCGGGTTGGACATGGTGCCGCTGGCGGCCAACCCGGTGGACCGGATCTGGACCGACCAGCCGGCCGCCCCCGGCACGCCCTGCCTGCCCCATCCCCTCTCCTTCGCGGGCGAGGACAGCGCCGACAAGCGGGCACGCATGGCGGCCGTCCTGCGCGCCGAAGGCCAGGACGCGGCCATCGTGGGCGACCCGACATCCGTCGCGTGGCTGCTGAACATTCGCGGCAACGACGTTCCCTACACACCGGCCTGCCTGACCTTCGCCATCCTGCATGCCGACGCTCAGCTCGACCTGTTCATCGACCCGGCCCGCGTGCCACCCGATACCGCCCACTGGCTGGGCCAACAGGTCCGGATCGTGCCGCCCTCCGGCCTCGACGCGGCGCTGACGGCCCTGGCCGGACGGACGGTCCGGGTCGATCCGGTCGGCACGGCGATCTGGTTCATCCAGACGCTGGAAGCCGCCGGCGCCACCATCGCCCGCGCCACCGACCCGTGCGCCCTGCCGCGCGCATGCAAGAACCCGGTCGAGCAGGAAGGCGCACGCCGCGCCCACCTGATCGACGGCATCGCGCTATGCCGTTTCCTGCACTGGGTGGACACGCAGGGCGTCGGACAGAATGAACTCCAGGCCGCGACCCGGCTGGATGCGTTCCGTGCCCTCTGCCCCGATTATCGCGAGGAAAGCTTCCCCGCCATCTCGGGCGCCGGCCCCAACGGCGCGGTGATCCATTACCGGGTCACCCCGGACTCCGCCCGGACGATCGGCGCCGACGAGGTCTATCTGATCGACAGCGGCGGCCAGTATCCCTTCGGCACCACCGACGTTACCCGCACCCTCTGGACCGGCAAGGGACCAGGGCCCGACAGCGTGCGCGGCCCCTTCACCCGCGTGCTGAAGGGCCATATCGCCCTGGCGCTGGCCCGCTTCCCGGTCGGCACGACGGGTCACGCGCTGGACGCCCTGGCGCGTTACGCGCTGTGGCAGGACGGGCTGGATTACGACCACGGCACTGGCCATGGAATCGGCAGCTATCTTTCGGTGCATGAGGGGCCGTGCTCGATCTCGCCCGTTCACCGGCCGGTGGCGGTCGCGGCGGGCATGATCCTGTCGGACGAGCCCGGCTACTACCGGCCAGGCGCTTTCGGCATCCGGCTGGAAAACCTGCTGCTGGCCCATCCGACCCCCGCCGAGGCCGGACGCAGCTTCCTGGCGTTCGAAACTCTGACCCTCGCCCCCTTCGACCGGCGGCTGATCGACCCGGCATTGCTGACCCGCGAAGAGACGGCATGGCTGGATACGTACCATGCACGGGTTTTTGATCTCATCGCACCGCAACTGGCCGCCGACGCCCGCGCATGGCTCGCAGGGGCCTGTGCCCCGATCGTGGCGGAATAGCGCGAAACCTCGCCGGACAGCGCCAGATAATGTGACCGCGAAAGCCCGCGTGACGGGGATGGGCGCGATTGTCACCCGTCTGCCACGGGCTTAGGACCATACGGGTCCGGCCCGGCTACCCCCGCCTCGCGAACGCACGGTCGGCAGGTCGGGCCAGACAGAGCACAGAGGGAGACGTTCGACAATGTCCGCTGAAAAGACGATTCCGGCTACCCTGATCCCCGGCGATGGGATCGGCCCGGAAATCATGGATGCCGTGACCGAAATCCTGGACGCGGTCGGCGCGCCGTTCGCCTGGGACAAGCAGCTCGCGGGTATGGCGGCGGTTGACGCGACCGGCAATCCGCTGCCCCCCCAGACGATCGACAGCATTCGCCGCACCGGCCTGGCCCTGAAAAGCCCGCTGACGACCCCCGTGGGTGGCGGCTTCAAGTCCATCAACGTGACCCTGCGCCAGGAATTCGGGCTTTATGCCAACCTGCGCCCAACGCGCACGTTCGTCCCCGGCGGCCGTTTCGACAAGATCGACCTGGTCCTGGTGCGCGAGAACCTGGAAGGGTACTACGCGGCGATGGAAAGCTACATCCCGGTGGGCGACGACCCGCACGGGATCGCGACCGGCGCGGGCTACAACTCGCGCGCCGAATGTAACCGCATCGTCCGCTTCGCGTTCGAATATGCCGTCAAGCATGGCCGCAAGAAGGTGACGCTGGTCCACAAGGCCAACATCCTGAAGCTGCTGACCGGCCTGTTCCTGGAAGAAGGCCGCAAGGTCGCCAAGGAATATGAAGGCCGCGTGGAATGCAACGAGCGCATCGTCGATGCGTGCGCCATGCAGCTGGTCATCGACCCCTGGCAGTATGACGTCATCGTCACCACCAACCTGTTCGGCGACATCCTGTCCGACCTCACGGCCGGCCTGGTCGGCGGCCTGGGCATGGCCCCCGGCGCGAATATCGGCGAGAAGGCCGCGGTGTTCGAGGCCGTTCACGGCTCCGCGCCCGACATCGCCGGCAAGGACCTCGCCAACCCGCTGGCCCTACTGCTGGCGGCGAACATGATGCTGGAGCATGTCGGCCGCGACGACCTGTCCACCCGCATCGAAAGCGGCATCCGCTCCGTGATCACCAAGCCCGAACTGCTGACCCGCGACCTGGGCGGCAAGTCCGGCACGCGCGAATTCACCGCCGCGCTGAAGCAGCACCTGGTCTGATCCCACCGCCGCCGGTTCTCCAGAACCGGCGGCTTCGTTAGCACAACACCGTCACGCGCATCCGGTTGAATTTACTTCGTAACAAGCTATGGTTCTGTAAATACCGCACGCGACCATGCCACGCTGAATATTTACAAAGCCAGGACCGCAATATGAAGCTCACAAACGGAAGGCGTCTGTTTTGTTTCATTTTCATAATGACAATGCTATCAACCGGCAAACAAAATTCTTTTGCTTCCACGGCACAAGACAATCCACAGATTACAAATATTTTCCAAGCCGATCAGGATGAACGCACAACCCTGCTGCACGGCAAAGCCACAGCGGCCGATTGGGCAAAACTGGCGAAACGGGACGAGGCACGCCGGGCAACATTGAATACGTTGATGAAGCATGGAGCCCTTCATAGCGCGGCCGATTATGCGCACGCGGCCATGGTCTATCAACACGCGGAGACATCTGACGGCTATCTGCTTGCGCATTGCCTGGCGATGACTGCCGTTTCCCTTGGTGACGAAAACGCACGCTGGCTCGAAGCCGCAACCCTCGATCGTTACCTTCAGGAGATAGGTCAACCTCAGATATTCGGAACGCAATTTACAGCCGCACCGGGAAAAGACGTAACCCAGGCACCTTATAACAGGGCGCTCCTGACCGACGAAAACCGGGCAGCGTTCAACGTCCCTTCGCTGGCGGCTCAGGAGCTGAAGAGAAAAACCCTAAAGCCGTTCTAATGTCCGAACCCGGCATCGGCGCGGCGCAAAATGCTTGACCGACCCATGATCCGGGCCACCAGGGCCTGCTTCTTCATGTCCCGGTCGGAACCTCAACTCCCCCTGTAAGTCGAAAACCCGTAGGGCGAGACCAGCAGCGGCACATGGTAATGCCCGCCCGTGCCATCGGCCGCCGGCGCCGCAATCCCGAACGCGATCGGCACCACGTCCAGGAACGGCGGCTCGCTCAGCGCCACGCCCTGCCGGCGGAAATACGCGGCAACCGCGAACTCCAGCCGATAAGCCCCCGGCGGCATCTCCCCCACCCGCGCCAGATCCGGGCACCGTCCGTCTTCGTTCGTCCGGCCGCGAAACAGGCACGCATCACCGGCCCACAGCACGATCTCCATCCCCGCCGCCGGCCGGCCGGATACCAGATCGAGAACATGGCTCGACAAGGTGCTCATGAACGCGGCTCCTCGCGCGCCAGCGCATCGGCCAGCCGCAACCCGGCAATCTTGCCGATCTCGGCAATAGCCGTTTCCAGTTCCTGCTCCGGCGTGTGGACCAGCCGGCGGGTCATTTCCGACAGAATCAGCGCCTTGTCCGAGAGGCGGACACAGATCACGAACGGCATGCCGAACCGCGCGGCATAGCCATCGTTCAGACTGTTGAACCGCGCATATTCCTCCGGCGTCAGCCGATCCAGCCCCGCCGAGGCCTGTTCGGCCTGCGAGGCACGGGTCAGGTCGGGGTCCAGCCCCGCCCGGCGCGCCAGTTCGGGATGGGCGCGCACCAGGGCCAGTTTCTCTTCCGTCGTCGCGCGCGCCAGCACACCATTCATGGCCGCCAGCATCGCGCCGGAATCCCCAAACGGGCGCAGGCCCGCCGCGCGTTCCGCCACCCACGGCGAATGTTCGTACAGCGCGCCGAACCGTTCGACGAACCGCGCCGGCGCCATCTCGTTTACACGCCGCATCACCGAATTCATGCCGGATGAACCTCCAGCCAATGGCGGGCGATATCCAGCCGCGTCGCCACCCAGACCCGCTCATGGGCCAGCACATGGTCCAGGAAACGGGCAACGGCGCGGGCACGCCCAGGGCGGCCGGCAATGCGGCAATGCAGCCCGACGGACATCATCTTGGGCGCCGCCTCCCCTTCCTCGTAAAGGGTATCGAACGTATCGCGCAGATAGCGGAAAAACTGCTCGCCCTCGGTAAAACCGTTCAGCGCCACATAGCGCATGTCGTTCACGTCCAGCGTGTAGGGCACGATCAGTTGCGGCCGCCCATGATGGCAGTCGTAGTAAGGCAGGTCGTCGGCATAGGAATCGGCATCGTAGACGAATCCCCCTTCCTCGACGATCAACCGAGCCGTGTTCGGGCTGGTTCGGCCCTGATACCACCCCAGCGGCCGCGAGCCCGTCAGATGCGTGTGCAGCATGATGCAGTCGCGGATATGCGCACGCTCCCGCGCCTCGGGAATATCCTGGTAATCGATCCAGCGCAGGCCATGGCTGGCGATTTCCCATCCCGCATCCAGCATCGCCTCCACCGCATCCGGGTTGCGGGCCATCGCGGCAGCCACGCCAAACACGGTCACGGGCAACCCGCGCTCCACAAACAGCCGGCGCAACCGCCAGAACCCGGCGCGCGACCCGTATTCGTACAGGCTTTCCATCGCCATCGCCCGCGCGCCCGGCACGGACCGGGCGCCGACCATCTCGGAGAGAAAGGCTTCCGACCCCGCATCGCCATGCAAGACCGAATTTTCCGCCCCTTCCTCGTAATTGATGACGAACTGCACCGCGACCCGCGCCTGTCCCGGCCAACGCGGATCGGGCGGATTGCCGGCATAGCCAACAAGGTCGCGGGGATATGGCGCAGTCATGGTACGGCCTCATAAACGGCGCGGGCCGCCTCGATCGCCGCCCCCGCCGGCGGCACATACCCCT
>NZ_JBDNXE010000168.1:0-6900 GCF_047721585.1 Gluconacetobacter sp. | reverse complement strand
AAAAAGCAGCCTGACTATTGAACCACAAACTCTCCGGTAAACCCGGGGCGGTTCAGTCTCAAAAACCGAGGCCGGTACAACGCTTTGCTCCTGCTGAAGCGCGCCCTGTTCGCCTGGCTTATTGCCGACGGCGACATGCACCTGAAGAATCTCGCGCTATTGAAAGTTTCGGATCCCGGGAGTGGCTGCTTCGGATCTGTCCGTTTGGCCCCGCTCTATGATGCTGTTACGACCCAGGTATTCCCAGGACTGGAGCGAGACGGAATGGCGCTCAAGATCAACGGTAAGGACGACCGTCTGCGCCGGGTGGATTTCAAAGTGTTCGCGGCAACGGCCGGGATCAGGGCATCCGACGCTGACACGCTGATCGGCAGCGTGGTGGAAGATTTGCGGAGCGCGCTGGATAAGGTCGAGCTTCCAGCGATCGTCTCCGCAAGCGCGGCAGGGAGCGACGCCGCGAGCAGAATGCTTGCCGTGATTGCCAAACGTCTGGAGAGCTTCGCGTAACCCCCCCGGCCGAGGTTCGCGTCCCTTGGAGCGGGCATTGCCCCAGCGGAAGAAAGCGCCTTGGCATTGCGGATTCATGCACCATTTTTGCACCACAGATGAGGAAGATTTAGGGTGACAAAGGGTGCCTTCAGGTGACATAAATAATACAGCTTCATCAGTATGTTAAAAAGAAATCTCCGATATGATCTTGATGTATTTTTGCCCTCTCATGGCGGCAACAGGGGTTCGAAGCCCCTATGGGACGCCATAGCTTTCTAAGTAAACGCAGAATTATAGCCAGAAATCACGATGGGTTAGACGCCTTCGGGGTCTGGTTGGATACGCTCTGTCCCGCGCATGGCCGCCTGTGCCCGCCGGACTTGATCGGCTGCGTTTTACACACTCCGGGATCGAGTTTTGCGTGCGCAATGTGCTCCATCGCCTCTCGTGAGAGACGGGTCTGATCAGTGGTGCGTGTCGTGGTCATGGACCGATCGGGTGCGCCTGACACGCAAGTGAAGCGGATTGCGCGTTCCTTTGGGGTTCAGCGTGTCGGCCTCAAAAAATTGAATATTTTTTGAAAACGCTATTTCTATGTTTTTTTTGGTTAAGTAGAATATTATTCTTTACAGAATTTTCTCTGATTTTATTTGAAGGAAAAGAAAATCGATCACGGGGATCGTGCATATTTCCAATATGATTTGGCTGCGCAATAATGGGCGTGGTGCGAAGCCTTCTGGCTTCATGGAGATCATGATGAGATTCAACACGTCGAACGAACTGTTTTCGTCCGGGATTTTCAGGGTTGGTATCGCGGCCGTATTGGCGCTGGTGGTTCTTCTGATTTTGAACCCGTTCTACCAGGTGGCATCGGGCTATTGTGGCGTTCTGCTGAATTTTGGCTCGGTGCAGCCCACGCCGCTCAATCCGGGCCTGCGCTTTGCGATCCCTGTCTACCAGCAGATCGTGCTTGTCTCGACACAGCCGCAGACCGTGACCTCCGACGAGCGGGCGGCCACCCATGACCTGCAGAACGTTCACACCGCGGTTTCGGTGACCTTTCACATCAATCCGGCCGACGCACCGGGGTTCTATCGGGATTTCCGGGCCTTCAACATTCTGGGGAGCCGTATCATCGGGCCGACGGTTTCCAACGACGTGAAGGCGGTAACCGCGAATTACAATGCCGAGGAACTGATCACGAAACGAGATATCGTTGACGGGCAGATCAAGGACCTGGTGATCAAATCGCTGCTTCCATACCACTTGAGTATCGAGGCCGTGAATATATCGAACTTTGCCTTCTCGCAGGTCTATGAGCAGGCCATCGAAGCCAAGCAGGTGGCCCAGCAGCAGGCCCTTCAGGCACAATATACCTTGCAGCAGACCCAGATATCGGCACAGCAGCAGGTGGTCCAGGCCAAGGCGCAGGCCGATGCGGCGATCGCGACCGCGCAGGGGCAGGCGCAGGCCCTGCTGGTGACGTCGCAGGCCCAGGCCAAGGCCAATAATCTGGTCTCGCAATCGCTGACGCAGCCGCTGTTGCAGCAGAAGGCGCTGGACCGGTGGAACGGCACCATGCCGACCTATCTGAGCGCGGGTGCGCCGATACCGTTCATCGGCAGTACGATCTCGCCGTAGAAGCGATGGGCGATGCTTCGCGGCCGGGCCGGTGAGGTTGCACCCCCCCCGGTTGCCGCAGAAGGCCGTAAACGCGCGTTTACGGCCGAGCCCTGACAAGCAAATAGAGAATTCATCTTATCTGTCAGGATATGCTTAACCATTTTCTTTCTGATAGTGCATATCGTCTTTGAAATTCGCCTTCAGGGCTCTCTGTTCCAGACGGTTCAGCGTCAAGCATCTGGTATCCAATCCGAGGTCCTGCAGAAATTTACGGATGATCTTCCAGGATGGTTGCGGAGTTTGCTCTTTCTGCGGTTTTTTGACATGCGCGATGGAGCATCGGGATTTCTGGGGCGGGAGCCTGGTCCGGGGTGCTGGCGGTCGGGAGCCGTCGGATGTGGGAAAGATCCACTTCCGCATTAAGAAAGACATCGCTGCATTTTCCGGTTTCGGTCGGTTCGAAGAATTTTAGTGAAGGCCGGGGTATCGGGAATGGCATTCACGTTTGTCATCGTCGCGCGATAGCCGGTCGTTTTATGACAGGTGTGCGTCGGATTGGAGTTTCCCCGCGGTACGACACAGGGATTCGTATTCTGGACGGTCTGTGGTCCGATGCGGGATGCCATTGGATCCCGCCCGGTGTGGGGGATGTTCAGCCGTGCATCGCCTTTTTGATTTTCTGGTCCGTCTTGTACTGGCTGAGGGCGTAGACCGACCAGATTGCGGCGGGAATCCAGCCGATGACCGTAATCTGAAGAAGCAGGCAGATGATGCCGGCAATGGGTCTGCCAATGGTGAAAAACTGAAGCCAGGGGAGAAGGAGAGCGAGAAGGAGGCGCATGTGGATGGTCTCTATGCGAAATGTTGATCAATGAGTTTCCTCGCGATACGGGGAAACCCTGGGCCATGTATTCTGCGTGCGTTTCGGCCGCAAGCCAAAGGAAAGTTCCGGGGTGGCGTTGCAGCGTGACGTGTTGGGTCCTGCCACAGGGGACCCTGTGTACAATCATGTGGATAACGGGTACAATCATGGGATGGGCCGGCGGAACATGGCGCGCATCTATAATTAACCGCCGGAAAGTAATGTCGGACATCGTGATGGTGATGGCCTTGTCTGCTTGAGGTGAAGGGAGCCGGTTCTGCCGCGCTATGCGGCGGAGCGGGTATTGTTGCAGTATGGCATAGAACTGTTGGCTGGCTGAGGCGTTTTGGCTTCGGACTATACGGCTCGAAATGACGTGATCAGGCGGTTGTCGTGCGTCGCGTCTCGGGTTGTTGTTTGAATGATTTGCTGAAAGGCTCTGCCATGCTGATGAATCGATTCGCCGCTCTTGCCGTTTCCTGTGGTCTGGCGTTTTCCGTCGTGGGGGCCGCGCGGGCGCAGGGTGTGCCGGCACAGGTGCCTGCCGGGACGACGCTCTCGACCCCGCCGGCTGGCAGTGTGCCGGTGACGTCGCCGGTCGATCCGGCATCCAATCCTGCGACGCAGGGTGCGCAGATCGTCAATGGCGTGACGGGTTCGACGACTGCGGCGACGCCCGGTGTGCTGGGCGAAAACGGGTTGCCGACGCTGGCCTCGGCCAGTGCGGGCAATGTTGCCGGTCTGGTGACGTATTGCATTCACAAGAAACTCGTCTACGGCACCACGGCGCGTACCACCGCGCGGGCGCTGGTCAAGCGTGATGACGTGAAGAACGACCAGTTCTATTCGGTCGGTGGGCAGGGTCTGTTGCAGACCGGTACCAGCACGCCGTTCGATATCTCCACGCTCGACCGGTCCAAGCGGGTCGAACTGTGCAGCGATCTGGTCAAGAAGGGCCAGTCGCTGGCCGACTGATGCGGTTTTCGTGACCGGTGCATGCCGTGCGGCGCGGCATCACCGGTCATGATTTCTGGATTGCTGGCGGGTTGGGAGGTGAATGGTGCGTTGCCCGCGCTCGCCAGCACGCATGTCCAGGCAGGTTTTGTGAATGGGCAGGGAGGTTGGCGGCGTCTGGACGGGGCGTGTGCGTCATTCTGCTGGCGGCCATGGCGATGGGTTTTTTTGGTGCGCGGGTGGCGGTCGCGGCGCCGCAGGTGCTGGTGCTGAATCCGGGAAATACGGAGGCGCGATTGCATGCGCGGTCGGCGCTGACGGATATTGATGACAGCTTCGCGGGCGTGTCCGGGCGGTTGCAGTATGATCTGGATCGGCAGACCTGCCATGTGAACCTGACCATGGATGTCGGGTCTCTGAAAGTCGGCAGTGCCGTCATGAAACAGGTCATGCTCTCGGGCATCATGCTGGATAGCGACGCGCATCCGACCATGCGTTATGTGGGAGAGTGCCGGCCGAGGATCGTGGGCGGTGAGGTTCATTCCCAGCTTGTCGGCACGTTGACGATGCGGGGGGAAGGCGCATCCTGTCACGTTTGAGACCCAGATGCGCTTTTCGGGGAATACGCTGCATCGGATCGTCAGCAATGCGACGTTCGATCTGCGGCTGTGGGGTGTCAGCACGCTGCTGCATTCGGTCGATCCGATGGTTCGGTCGGAGACGGTCATTACGCTCAAATAGGTGATCCGTTCAGGTGTTTTGCGTGAACGGACAGCCGTGCTCTCGAACGTATAAAAGTCTTTTTGCTTCTTTTTCTTCAGAAAAAGAAGACCCCCTTTACAGCCGCGCCATCAGCGCGGCGATCGGCATGATCAGGTGCCGATGAAGCCATCGGTGGAGCGGCTGGAAAGGCCGCGCGTAAGAATCCAGGGCAGCGGATTGAAAATCGGGTGCCGCGCAATGCCGGCCGAAATCCTTTGCGAAGGGGACGGCTGCGCCTTGCCGGACATAGCGGTGGTACAGGTCGGCATCCGCTCCCGTGCCCCAGCCGGCGGCCTGGCACAGGACGGCGGCGAAGGCCTGAGAGCGAGGAGGGAGCAGGTCGGCCGCGTTTTCGGCCTGGTCGACGGCGATGGCGCGGTAGTGGAAGCGGCGGTAGGGGGCGGCTTCGCTGGCGGCGAAGCGGGTGCGTTCGCCCTCGGTGACGAGCGGGCCGGGCAGGGCGGCGGCGGTGCGGGCCTTTCGGGTGATGGGGAGTGTCGGCTGGTTGTCGGGCGGGACGAGAACCGCGACGGTACGGCCGGCGCCCATGGAGAAGCCGCCGTGGAAGACCGCATAATCCGGATCCTGCTCGGTGCCCATGATGTCCATGCCGTGGGTGCGGGCGATGGTCGCCGCCGTGAACCATGCCTGGGCGCGACCGACTGCCGTCCAGCGATGCTGCGCGTCGTGCAGCGCGTTGCCGTAGGTTCTGGCCCAGGTGCGGAACGGGGTGGGTTTGCCGTCGATGGCGTAGCGGGGATCGTTGTCTTCGGGGAAATAACCCAGGGATTCGCTGATGCGGCCGGCGCGGACCAGTCGGCGGGCGAGGATCATCCTGATCGTATCGGGTTCGGGCGGGGCCGCCCAGGGGATGGCCGGGCCGTGCGTGGCGGGGATGTGCGCATCGACATAATGGCGGAGTTCCTCGGTCGTGAGCACCCGTTCGGCGACGTAGGCGGCATCGAAGGCGATGCCGCTGCGGCTGCCGGCGCTGGCGGCGGCGGTGTAGAGGCAATCGAAGGCCGCGACATATTGGCCGCGGGACAGGGTCAGCACGCCCTGCTCGGCGCGGAGGCGGCTGATTTCCTCCGGTGCCAGATCGTCATGGAGGGTGGGAAATCCCTTGGCGGCGTCGGCGTAATGGCGGGAGGCGGCGGCGAGGTCGCCATGCTGGATGGCCAGTTTGGCCAGCACCCAGTGCGATAGCGGGCCGGGCTGCATGGTGGCCAGCGTTTTTGCCAGATCGTAGCGGCCGCCGCGATAGGCCAGGGCGGCCAGGCGGTCGGCCTGCGCGATGTGGTTGAGTCCGCGTGCCTGAATGGCATCGACGAGAGTGACGATGGCCGGATTGGGGCGGATGGTGCGGATTGCGGTGCAGTAGGGGCAGTCATTGCCGCGAAGGCCGCGCGCCGCGTCGTGATAGCCGAGGCCGCCCCGGTCCGGTGCGTCGTAGTCGGATGCTGTGGCGGGGTCGTCGTTGACGATGTCGCCGGTGCGGGCCAGCGCATAGGCGACCAGGAGTTTCTGGCCGATTGGGTCTTCGATCAGGCGCTGGGCGCGGCGCGGGTCCGCCATGGCCCATGCGGCGATCAGTTGCAGCGAGATGACGCCGCCACTGGCGCCGCGCGCGGCCTGTTGGGCATAGAGGCCGATGGCGTGCGTGAGGTTGGCGGCTTCGATATGATCGGCACAGGGGGCGCTGGTTAGGAAGGCTTTCCAGCCGCAGGCGCTCCCGGCGGCCATCAGATAGGATCGGGCTTGTTCGCCGTAGCTGGCGACGGCGAGGGAGAGCGGATCGGGCGCGCCCTGCCGGGCAAGGGCGCGGGCCTGGGCGAAGGCGTGCGCGGCCGCCGCGCGGGCCTCGGCATTGCCGGTGGCGAAGAAACGCTCCTGTTGCAGGCGGCCGAGCATGTAAGCGGCCCAGACGGCGCGGCTCTGGCCCTGGCCGTCAGGGAGGTCGAGCACGGCCTGGAAATGTTGGCGGGCGTGCTCGGCATAATCGCCAGGGATGCCTTTGCGCACGAGGGCGTAATCGACCGCGCCGGCAGTATAGAGGCGGATCGCGGGAGGGATGCCGTCGCCCTGGTTGTAGGCAGAATCGCCATCTATCGCGTTGCGCATCATGACGATGCGATTCTGTTGCAGGGGTGTCAGGACCTCCATGCCCGCTTCGGGCGGGAGGCTGTCGGGATCTGGGGATTGGGCGGGGC
>NZ_JBDNXE010000167.1:0-6942 GCF_047721585.1 Gluconacetobacter sp. | reverse complement strand
GTTCAACAGGGGGACGCTGCTGCTGGCGCGGGGTGATCTGGCGGACGGCTGGCGGTCTTTCGAGGCGCGCACCCTCCTGCTGCCGGAGACACGCTGGCCGGATATCGCTCCATGGGATGGATCGGCGCTGCCGCATGGCCGGCTGCTGCTGCATGCCGAGCAGGGGATCGGGGATGCGATCCAGTTCCTGCGTTATCTTCCGTTCTGTCTGCGTCGGGTTCGGGTCGTGCTCGTGTTGCCGCCTTCGTTGCATCGGCTGGTGCGGAACATGCCTGACCCGGATGGGCTGATCGCGTTGCGGTGCGTGCTGCTGCCGCCCGGTGCGTCGGTGCCCGATGACGTGGTGGCCCGTTGTGGGCTGCTCAGTCTGCCGTATCTGCTGGACGTGGCGGAGGTGCCGCCTTTTGCGCCCTATCTTCTGCCGTCCGGGGTTGAAGGGGCGGTTTTCCGGGTTGGGGTGTGCTGGGCGGGTAATCCGGCGTTTCGTTTCGATCGCAGGCGGTCGATCGCGCCTGCGATGCTGGCGCCTTTGGGTGATGTTGCCGGATTGCGCTTCGTCAGTCTTCAGCATGGGGCGGTTGCCGAGGATCGGCCGTTTGCGATGGAGACCGTCGGCATGGGGGATTGGCTGGAGACCGCGCGGGTGATCGCCGGGCTGGATCTGGTCGTCACGGTCGATACGGCGATCGCGCATCTGGCCGGGGCGATGGGGCGGCCGGTCTGGTTGCTGAATCGGTTTGGCGGCGACTGGCGGTGGTCGGCCGCGTTCGATCGGGCGGAGCCGCCGCGCTGGGGGAACGGGACCAGCCGGTGGTATCCGTCGCTGGAGCAGTTCAGGCAGACCGAGCCCGATGAGCCCGATGATGCCTGGCGGGCGCCGATCCGGATGCTGTGTGGTGCGCTGGCGCGTTGGCGGCGTGGTGATTTGTGAAAATGTCGATTATTTCGCGATTTTCATATCGACGCCCTGCAAGGCGCGCAGGCGGAAATAGCTGAAGAGCCCCAACGCGGCGGTTGCCGACATCATCCAGCCTGGGATCAGTGGATCGCCGCTGATGGCGATCAGCCAGGTGACGACGGGTTGGGTGAGGCCGCCGAACACGGACACCGCGAGCGCGTAGAGGACGCCGAACAGAAAGGAGCGGTTGTGTGGCGGCAGGGCATCCAGCAGAATCTTCCACATGCTGGTCATTACGAAGCCTGAAAGCACGAACATGGAGATGTTGAGCGTCAGTTGGCTGCTCATGCCGGGATCGTGGATGGCGTAATAATAAATGAATGGCGACAGGATGCCCGTCAGGACGGTTATGCCGATGACCGCGCCCGACGGGTGCGGATAACGGGCGATGTAAGCCATGCTGGCCAGTACGCTGAGTGCGCCGGCGGCGAGGCCGGCTGTCATGGCGGCCATTCCGATTGCCGGCGAGAGATGCAGCACCGATACCGCGTAGCTGACGCCGAATGTGCGCAGATAGGTGGAAACGGTTCCGCTGACGAGGGCGGGGAAGACGAACAGGATGGTTTTGCGCACCGCGCGCCGCTCCGCGGGGGACGGCGGCTTTACGGGACCGTGGACTGCGATGGCGTGGCCGGCGGCAAGGCGGCGGAGGAAAAGACCCGCCGGAACGATGACGAGCCCGAAGACGAAGGGGACCCGCCAGCCCCAGGAGAACAGGGCATCGTGCGACAGGCTGACAGAGAGGGCGAGGCCCAGCAGGACGGCAAGCAGGCTGCCGAGCAACTGCGTCATGTACTGGAGCGTGCTGTAGGCGCCGCCGAGATCGCCGGGGGCGGCTGAATAGAGCAGTTCGGTCGCTGGCCCGACCTCGCCGCCATCGGAAAAACCCTGCACGATCCGGGCGAAAATGATGATGATCGGGGCCAGGATGCCGATGGAGGCGGCCGGAGGTGTCGCGGCGATCAGGAACGAGCCGACGCCCATCATGCCGAATGTCAGCATCAGGGCCGCATGTTGGCCGCGGGCCCTGGCATAACGCCCGACGAGGACGGCGCCCAATGGCCGCATGACGAACCCGACGGCGAAGGTCATCAGCGCATACAGCAGGTTCATCAGGTTGCTGCTGCCGGCAGGAAAGAACGCATGGCCGATCATGGGTGCGAAGAACGCATAGGCCATGAAATTGTAGAATTCGAGAAAATTGCCGGCGCAGGCTGCGCCGATCAGAAGACCTGTGCGGGTATGGCCGACATTCTCTGCCATCGGTGCGTCTCTCCGTTCCGTTCCGGCCGGCCGGTGGCCTGGGCGCCACGGCATATTGCCGGTTCTGGAACGTCATGGAAACGGTTCGATGGCCGATGGACCCCGGCGCGATGCGGATCGCGCGCCGGGGGATCGTCGATCAGGGTGTGTGGACCAGTTTGTGATTGACGAATTCGGTGATGCCGAATTCGGACAGTTCGCGGCCGTAACCCGAATTGCCGATGCCGCCGAAGGGCAGGTCGGGGGCGGAGCCGGTGATGTCGTTGACGAAGACCATGCCGGTTTCGATCTTCTCGGCCACCTTGCGGCCGCGCGCGATGTCGCTGGTATGCACCGAGCCGCCGAGCCCGTAGGGCGAATCGTTGGCCAGGGCGATGGCTTCTTCCTCGCTGCCGACGGAATGGATGGTCGCGACCGGGCCGAAGATCTCTTCGTAGAAGATCGGGTTGTCCTTGGTGACGCTCCGGAGGATCGCGGCCTTCATGAAGAAGCCTTCGCGCTCAAGCTGTTTGCCGCCGGTCACGAGCGTTGCGCCGTGCTGCACCGCCTTGTCGACCTGCGCGATCGCGCGCTTCATGGCGTCTTCGCTGCTCATCGGGCCGTGGGTCACGCCCTGTTCCAGCGGGTCGCCATAGCGGAATTCGCCGATGGCCTTTTCCAGGCGGATGGTAAATTCATCGACCAGCGAGTCATGGACGATCATCCGTTTGGCGGCGGTGCAGACCTGGCCGTTGTTCGACATCCGCCCCGCGACGGCGTGGGGGATGACCTGATCGAGGTCGGCGTCGTCGAGCACGATGAAGGCGTCGGCGCCGCCGAGTTCCACCGTGCTTTTCTTGAGGGCGCGCCCGGCCTGGGCGGCGACGGCGCTGCCGGCGCGTTCGCTGCCCGTCAGGGCGACGCCACGGACTTCCGGGCGGGCGATCAGCGTTTCCGACTGGTCGTTGGTGATGAACAGGTTGGTGTAGGCACCGGCCGGAGCGCCGGCCTCGCGGAACAGGGCCTCGAAGGCTTCGGCGCATTGCGGCACGCCCGGCGCGTGCTTGACCATGACGACGTTGCCGGCCATCAGGTTGGGGGCGGCGACGCGGGCGAGCTGGTAATAGGGAAAATTCCAGGGTTCGACACAATAGATGACGCCCAGAGACTGGCTCAGCACCGTGGCGTTGCCCTTCGAGACATCCAGCTTTATCGGGGCGAGGAATTGTTCCGCCTTTTCGGCGTAATAGGCCAGGATGTCGGCCGAGAGTTCGATCTCGCCGATGGCTTCGGGAAGAATCTTGCCCATTTCGATGGAAATCAGGCGCGCGTGCTTTTCCTTGTCGCGGCGCAGGATGTCGGCGGCTTTCTGGACGATGGCGCGGCGTTCGGCGAAGGAGCGGTGCCGCCAGTCATCCTTCCAGAGCGTGTGGGCGGTCTCCAGCTTCGTGACGACCTCGCGATCGCTGTGCAGATCGAAACTTTTCTCGGTCTTGCCCGTCGCGGGGTTGATCGTGCGGTACATGCTCATCGGTCGGTCCTTCCTGGACGGTCTCAACACACACTTTTTCAGGTGGGGTCGCGCGGCGTGGATCACCAGAGCGCAGTCGCGAAGGCGTGATCATTCTGACGGACAGATCCCTGTGCGGTCGGTTCAGGGTGTGTTCGAGAGGGCCGGCCCGCCGAATTTTTCGACCCGCCAGTGAAAAGCCGTCTGCATGTCCGCGACATGGTGGCGGGTCAGGGCTTCCAGGCAGGCCAGGCGGGCAGGTGGGCCGCCCGAGCCGCCGGCGAAGGAATCATATTCGGTTTTGCAGAACGCATCGCGATAGGCGGTCCATGCGCGCTCGCTCCGGTCGAGTTCCATCCGGGTCTGGCTGGTCACCGCGTCTGTAATCTGCCGGTAGGTGGAGGCACGTTGAAGATCGGCCTGCTTTTCGGCCGCCGCGAGACAGGCGACCAGAGCATAGGTTTGCGTTATGCGGCATGGCGCGTCGGCGGCGTTCATGTGCTGCGCGTGGGCGGAGGCCGTGCCACCCAAGAGCGCCAGGAGGAACATGGCGCGGAATGCAGAGCTTTTTCGTCTCTGTGACAGCATGGAGCGGCTTTTTCCCTGCGGGGACGAGTGCGGCTGCTCTCTTGCCAGTTGCGGAGGCGTGAGCGCAATCTGGATGCCTCATGCACGGAGGCTGCTGTCAGGCGGGACAATGCGGACTGGTCGGCCGCCCGTGGGTTACACGCCGAAAACCTGTCCGATTCCGCCAGTGACGATCATGGCGACGAGTCCCCAGAACGTGACCCGCAGTGTGGGGCGCAATGGGGGTGCCCCGCCCGCCACCGCGCCGATGGCCCCCAGCGCCGCGAGCGCCAGGATGGAGATGATGGATACGCCCCAGGAAACATAGGGTGCCGGTGTCAGGATCGCCGCCAGGACGGGGAGGATCGCCCCCGAGGAAAACGCCGATGTCGAGGCGAGGGCCGCCTGGAACGGCCGGGCCGCCGTGGCGTCGGACAGGCCGAGTTCGTCACGGGCGTGGGTGCCGATGGCGTCGTGCTGCATCAGTGCGACCGCGACCTGGCGGGCGAGGGCTTCGTCCAGCCCGCGTCGGCGGTAGATGCCGGCCAGTTCGGCGACCTCGCCGTTCCAGTCTGTTGCCAGTTCGCGCTTTTCGCGGGCGAGGTCGGCCTGTTCCGAATCCGCCTGGGAACTGACGGAGACATATTCGCCGGCGGCCATGGAGAGTGCCCCGGCGACGAGGGCCGACAGGCCCGCGACGAGAATGCCGCCATGCGACGCATGGGCGCTGGCCACGCCCACGATCAGGCTGCCGGTCGATAATGTGCCGTCATTGGCGCCCAGCACGGCGGCGCGCAGCCATCCGAGTTTTTCGACGGCGTGGTGCTCGGCGTGCGTGCGAAGTCGCGACATGGGCGGGCCGTCCTGACCGGTGGAAGGGGCCGCTATCTATGATGCGGAAAAGGACTTTTGCGGCATGCGTTTTTTGAAAAGGGCGGATGCCTCGCCCCAGTCTGTTTTTGCACCCGCCAGCCCTGTCCGTTCAGGCTTCCGTCAGGAAACTGTGCCATGATTTCCGGTTCGATCAGGGGGGACATGCGGCCTGCCCCCTGTGAAACGGGCCTGCGTCAGATGGACAGGGTTTCGACGGGCGGGATTTCGGTGTCGCTGGTGGCGGCTTCCTCGGCCTGGCGCAGGCCGTGGATCAGGGCTTCGCGGATTTCCGTCAGGCGGCGTTCGTCGGTGATCTTCAGGCCGAACAGGTCCTTGACGTAGAAGACATCGACCGCGCGGACGCCGTAGGTGGTGATGTGGGCCGAGGCGATCTGCAATTTGTGGTCGCTGATCGCCTGCGTCACGTCGTGCAGCAGGCCGGGACGGTCGCGGCCGTTGACCTCGATGACCGTGTAGCTGTTCGAGGCGCGGTTATCGATGACCACGCGCGGCGGCACATGAATCGCGCGCATGCGCCGCCCGTAGCGCATGCGGCCGATGCCGCAGATTTCGCGCGCGATGTTGGTGCGGCCCGACAGGGTTTGCTCGACCAGTGTGGACAGGCGGGCGAGCTGGTGCGGCTCCTCGAACGCTTCGCCGCTGGCGTCCTGAATCCAGAACGTGTCCAGCGCCATGCCGTTGATCAGCGTGTGGATGCGCGCATCGACGATCGAGGCGCCGGCGATGGCCAGGGCGCCGGCGATGCGCGAGAACAGGCCGGGGTGGTCGGCGGTGTAGATGGTGACTTCGGTGACGCCGCGCGTCGGCAGGGGCTGGGTTTCGACCGTCAGCGGCGACTCGCGGCGTTCGGACTCCCGGATCAGCAGCGCGTGGCGGGCGTGGGTGTCCTGGTCGAAGGACAGCCAGTAGCTGCCATAGCCCATGCCGAGGAACTGCTCGGTCTCCTCGGGCGAGAAGCCGTCTTCCTCCAGGATCTCGCCGACCGCTTCCTTGGCGCGGGCCACGCGTACGTCGCGCTCGGTGGTGGCCAGTCCGCCTTCCAGCACCTCGGCCACGCGCATGTAGAGTTCGTGCAGCAGGGTGGCCTTCCAGGCGTTCCACACGCGGGGGCTGACGGCGCGCATGTCCACGATGGTGAGCAGCAGCAGCAGGCGCAGGCGCTCGGGCGACTGGATGGTGTCGGCGAGGTCGAGGATGGTCTTGGGGTCGTCGATATCGCGCTGAAACGCGGTCTGGCTGAGCAGCAGGTGGTGCAGCACCAGCCACGAGACGGTTTCGGTCTCCTCGCCGGTCAGGCCCATTTCGGGACAGACTTCCAGCGCGATTTCGGAACCCAGTTCGGAATGGTCGCCGCCGCGCCCCTTGGCGATGTCATGCAGCAGGATGGCCATGTACAGCGCGCGGCGGGACTGGAGATTGCGCGCCAGGTCGTAGGCCAGCGGGATTTCGTCGGCCATCGCGCCGTGTTCGATCCGGCCGAAGATGCGGATGGCCTCGATCGTGTGCTCGTCGACCGTGAAGACGTGGTAGGTGTCGAACTGCATCTGGCCGACGATGCGCGACCAGTCGGGCATCAGGCGGCCCATGATGCCGGTTTCGTTGAGGATATGCAGCCAGTAGGCGTTGCCCTGGCGCCGGTCCTCGGCGGTGGCGTGGAAGCTGGGGACTTCCTCGCGCGGGGCGCCTTCGGGGGTGGTGGCGAGGCGGGGGGCGCGTTCGGGCGGGGCGCCGCACAGCAGATCCAGGAAGATGCGGGCGGCCTCGGGATTGC
>NZ_JBDNXE010000166.1:0-7128 GCF_047721585.1 Gluconacetobacter sp. | reverse complement strand
AAAAGCCGCCTGACTATTGAACCACAAACTCTCCGGTAAACCCGGGGCGGTTCAGTTTGTCTCAAACACTGATCGACCACGGTAGACTGGCGCTGCGAGGTGCCCGGTGCGGTCTGACCCGCACTCTGATCGACTGTTGTGTCTTTCCCTGGACCTGTCGACCGCCCGGGAGCACCGCGCAGAGAGGCTTTGCCTCGGCCATTGCCTGTGACCCGAGAAGGGCCTGACCTGACCGGTCTCGTGACTGTCCTGTCCATGCAGCGGGCCGCGGCTGAGCCATTGAGAGCGATCAGTCGGAGGCACGGTCATGGATGGAAACGAAAAAACGACGCGCGTAATCGTTGGCGGCGTCGATACCCACAAGGATCTGCACGTCGCGGCCATCGTCGACGAGCAGGATCATGTTCTGGGCACACAGAGTTTTCCTGCGACACGACAGGGTTATCGACAGATGCTGGCATGGATGCGCGCGGCGGGCAATCTTCTGCGTGTCGGGGTTGAATCGACCGGTAGCTATGGCGCGGGGTTGCTGCGCTATTTGCAAGCTGCCGGGGTCGAGGTGCTGGAGGTCACGGCGCCTGATCGGCATGACCGTCGCCGGCGTGGCAAGAGTGACGATCTGGATGCTCAGAGCGCTGCCCATGCTGCTTTTGCTGGTCAGCGGACTGTTACCCCGCGCCGTAGAGACGGCATGGTGGAATCTCTCCGAGTTCTGCGGGCATGTCGGAAAACAGCTGTAAACGCCAGAAAAGTCGCATTACAGATGATCCAGAATACGATCGTCGCGGCGCCGGATGCGCTGCGGGAGCAGCTACGCTCCATGACCCGGATGCAGTTGATCCGTACGCTAGTGGCGTCCCGGCCAGACCTCACCGCTTACCACAATCTCGAAGCCGCTTATCGGATCAGCCTCAAATCCCTCGCACGCCGTTATCTCGAACTGCACGACGAGATCTCCGAGTTGGATCTGATGATCAAGGCGATTGTCGAAGAACTGGCGCCGGAACTCGTCGCCCGCAATTCCATTGGCCACAATGGAGCCGCCCAGCTTCTCCTGACGGCTGGCGACAATCCCGACAGGTTGAAATCCGAAGCAAGCTTCGCTGCCCTTTGCGGTGTCACCCCGGTACCAGCCTCGTCGGGAAAAACGATCCGCCATCGACTGAACCGAGGCGGTGATCGGGCAGCCAACAGCGCTCTGCATCTTATCGCCATCGGCCGCCTGCGAACCGACGAAAGGACACGTGCTTATGTCGCCAAGCGCATCGCAGAAGGTCACTCCAAACTCGAAGTCATCCGCATCCTGAAACGCTATATCGCCCGCGAGGTCTATGGCGTCATCATACGCCGGCATCGCGAGATCAACGCATCTCGTTTAGCCGCTTGACATACAGAAGGGCGTCCAGGGGTCGCAATTTACCAGCGGCGCTTTTACCGGCGCGCTGCACAAGGCGGGCATCCGGATCTCGATGGACGGCCGGGGCCGCTGGATGGATAACGTGTTCATCGAGCGTCTCTGGCGCTCGCTCAAGCACGAGGACATCTACCTGAAGGGGTATGCTGACGGGCGCGAGGCGAAAACCGGCATCGCTGAATGGTTTATCTTTTATAATCGGACGCGCCCGCACCAGGCGCTCGGTTTCCGCACGCCAATGGCGGTTTGGGAGGAAAGCCGGGCCAGGACAAAGCCTGTGGATATGATGGACGGCGCTGCCGCGCCGCCCACATCCCCACAGGCCCAACACCATCAGACCGACCTCATGGTCGCCTGAACAAAAAAAGGAAAACCGGGCCAGACCTTCCAACTTAAAATCAGCCATCACTGGTCCTCGGGAGGGGGGCCACTTCACTCAAGCGGCCGGTTACCACCAACCTCCGACAGGATGCTCAGCTTCCGCGCCACAGGCCAGCGCCGTCGACGCTCCACGCCAACCAGGATCTCCTGCCCCATCATCACCTCCCAAACGACGTCAATAACGACGTCGCTAACAACAGGAGATTACCAATCATCCAATCCAATCATAAGGCGGCCGTGAGCGGCCGGTTACCACCGAATTGCTGCAGGAGCGGCAAATCCGCATCAGCATGGACGGGCGCAGCCGCTGGATGGACAATGTCCTCATCGAACGGCTCTGGCGGTCATTGAAATATGAATGCGTGTATCTCCACGCTTTCGAGACCGGCTCGGAACTTCGTGCCGGCCTGGCAAAATGGATTGGTCATTATAATTCGCGGCGCCCGCATTCGGCTCTCGCTGAACGCACGCCCGATGAGGCGTATTATGGGTTTGCTCCGACACCGTTGCCGGGGTTAGCCCCGGCAACGGTGTCGGTCAGCAACAACGAGAAATTGGCGGGGCATAGCAACACCGGGCAATAGCTTATTCAACCCGCAAATCTGTCCGAACGAATGGGGCCACCTCATCCATCTCCAGAACGTCAATGCCTATGACAGCAGAGCCTTCGAGAACCATCACTCTATCGAACCCTACCCGTCATCGACAGGGTTATCAGTTTTCTGCTAAGTAAAACTTGGCTGTCGTAGCAAGACCCTGTTCCAGCGACCACTCGGGCTCGTAGCCAATCAGGCGCTTGAGCTTTGTAAGATCCGGCGCCCGGCGCTTTACACTGCCGGCGGGGGAAGGATGCAGAGCGATTTCACCCTCAAAACCTGCAACTTCCATCATCTTACGACCCAAGGCCTCCATTGTAATTTCGTCAGCACCACCAACGTTTACAACTTCGTTTACGGAAGTCTGAGCTGTAGCCAGAGCCAATGTCGCACGTACGGCATCGTCAACATAGATAAATGAACGCGTATCTTCATAACCGTAAAGTTCAAAGACACCCCGTTTAGCACGATTGTAAAAATCAGGTATTACATGCTTGTCACCCATCCGCGGCCCATAGGCATTATGGAAACGAACAATAGTGATCGGCATCTTGAAGTGCGCCGACGCATTAATCGTCGCAACTTCGCCGTGCATTTTTGAAGCACCATACGACCAGCGGGGATTGAAGACATCTGAAAACGAGAGAGGCACATCTTCTGCTGTCGGAACACTCCACCCGAAAATAGAAACGGTCGAAGCATAACTCTCGGACGTACCAGCATAAAGAAACCGCTGAAGTTTTCCAATTTTTCCATAAAATTCAGCAAGAAAAACAGTCGGCAACGTACAATGTTTAACCACATCAAAAGGCCGCTCATAAAAATTTTGCGTCCCGTTGAGCGCCGCCATATGTAATACGTAATCGATATCTTTCGGAAGGGTGTCGACATCTTGCGGCGTCGTCAGATCAACCGCTAACTCCGTGACATTTTCTTTATTGCATAAAGCCATATATGCTTCATCACGTTCGCCACGAACAAAATTATCAACCATAAAGACCGTATTTTCAGGATTCTCACTCAGTTTCTGAGCTAAAGCAAAACCGAGAAAGCCTGCACTGCCGGTAACGAGATATTTAGTCATAACCAATTCCTACACCGTGTTAGATTTTACGAAACGCTTCGACTTGAAAATTCTGAAATTTATGGACATGCGTTCGATTATAAGAATCAATACGCGACTGCAGCCACGGAGCAATAAGTCTGCCTCGAGGCGGTAGATCCATGCCTCTCACCCGCACACGACATAAGTGAATACCGGCAGAAGACAAAACACCCTCCCGAATTGGTATGCGAAAACCGCACCATGCATTGACAAAACGCTCGGTCTTCATGCCATCAACCTGATAGCGACATGCGACACGTCCAATCGATAAATTGTCTATGAAAACCTCTACCTCCTCCCCAGCATCGACGAGCACCCATCCATGCACCATGTCGGTGCCAAGCTGTTCGATAAATCCAACAACTGGCCCGAAGAGAAGCGCGGCCGCTGTTTCGTCCAATTGTCTATGCTGCTCATTAACCAGTCGAATAGCTTCGCTCCAAGTCTCTGCAGACCCTACCTCTGCGATGCGTGCAACAATCGGGCCGCCCAGAACCGCCGCACTTTTACTAAAAAGGAGATGGGCAATAGCTCTCCCTTCCTCTTCTGTTTGAAATCGAATCGCAGCCTCATCACTTTGACGCACAATATCGATTATCTGCCCACGCGTCATACCGTTAGACAGCATGTCCACATACGTCGCCAAGCCACCCGGATCGACATCACGCCCCAGAACAGTTCGATAGACATGCCGAACAAATTGATCATCTGTCATCTGAGGATCGATAAGTTCAAAAGGAGCGGTCGGCATCAAACAATCTCCTGCTTGACAATTTCAAGCTCTTCCAGACGCTTACGAACACGGGCAGCCATAACATCAACACTATGCTCACGGTTAATCGTCTCGGCCGCCTTGCCGCCGAGCTTTCGCGCATAGTTGGGATCATCATAGAGAAGACGGATTGCCCTTGCGGCCTGATCAATATCGGGATCGGCCCACACCATCTCTGGAACCTGATAAAGATACTCATCGTTCTCGACGTGAATCAATGGGCCATCAATCATAATGCAATTCTCACCCGATTCAAATTCACCTGTCGAAGAATAACGAGTCATAATCACAGGCTTACCAAGCGCCATTGCTTCAGCCGGACCATAACCATATCCTTCCGAGCGATGGAGGCTGACATACACATCGCATGCCTTTTTAACTGAATAGAGCTCCTGGAGCGTCATCGTTTTATCGAAGAATATAATACGCGGATCAGAGGAAACCAGTTCGAGCAGTTCTTCCCCACGCCCGCGCACACCATTCCAATGGGCTGTACCCATATTCTGCGTCTTTAGCACAAGCCGCGCCTTTTCAGTTCCTTTGGGGAAAGCGCGCTTGAATGCCTGCACGACAGCCGCCGGGTTTTTCCTGTGAATAACAGAATGGGAATCATAACTAAAGGCGACTATAAATACATCCTCATCAAGTCCCAGCTCCGACCGACTCAGAAATCTGTCGATTTTTGGAAGTTCGACCGAAGATCCAACCGCGACAACGGGAACTCCATGTCCTTCATAAGTTTTTCGGCAAAATTCTGACGGCACCCACACTTCGTCCACGAGTTCAAGCGCAACTTTGTGCGCCTCGGGAAGAGCTGCCGTCTCCCAGAAAAAATAACCGACATTATAAGAACAATTGGAAAAATCAGGCAAGAGCGTCATAACATCAAATATATATTCCCCATTATACTGCCAAATAATCCGCTCCGGCATCTCGCCTCGATAAAGGCGATCACCCAAATCAGAATATTGAATAGCACTCGGCATATCATAGAAGAATGGAAAAATTCGGTAATCAACCCCCGCTTTGTCAAGAGCTCCGACCACCCGGCGCATTCCCGCGCCCAACCCGCTTGCGGCGCCCAAGGCACCGATCAAAAGAACCTCGATCTTTCCGTTGGTAACGTCCGGCTTTTGCGGCGTCACTCTCCGACGCGCTCGTCCCATGCTATACAATGCGTGATCGCTGAGATTAATCGCTTGAGGCGTCAACATCGGCGCGAAACGGAGCACGCTGGGCATATCTGCCGCAACATCTTTCTTCCACCAGTTCTGGATTTCATCGACCATCTCTGAGGTCAATATACCAGACGACAACCTCCGCCCAAAACGAGATGAGATCCGCGCAAGCAGCAATACCATTCTGCTGAGAGTAGGATAGCCAGATATCGGCGAACCAGACCAGTAACGCTCTTCCTCAGCGGAGAGCAAAAATTCACGCCCCGGTTCCCCGACGACGTGAATAATCTGATCAATCATGAATAGATCTCGATCTGCCGAATTTTTGGCAATATCGTAACACTCACGGTAAATCGACGCTCCGTGCCATCGATGAAAAAAAGCGCGACTAATGGAGGGCGCCGCTATCCCTGGCTGAGGCATATTGATAACCGCCAGCAAACTGGCCGGGAACAACACCTGCGGGATTAATCGGTGGGGCACCTCCTCAGTCGCCACATGCGCAAGATACGCATGATACCCACTCTCGTCATAAATATCGAAACGGCCTCGAAAATGCTTAATCCACACCGAATGCCAAAATGTAGTCAGATACCCCCATGCCATAACCGGCGCGTTGAGGTCAGCAATCAGGGAAGGGACATCAAGCTGCAGCGATACATCACGAAACGCGATCATATCCCAAATGTAATAAGTTACATAATCCAATCGCGAACGCGCAGAATTAATATTAAATTGTCGAGACAACGAAAATCGATGCCAGTAGGCATACATATGCTTGCTTAACGGGAATTTTTTATCGTGAAAAACAGGATGAGGTTCAGACAAGACTTGAACAACATTTTTTTTCGTCGAAGCCAATTTAACCTCTTATCTATCTTCTATCTAGCTTGATAAAGAAATATCCTTAACGTTGACTTTAGGTCAACAGGATAATGGAGCAACACCAGCACTACAGTTGCGTTTTTGCTCTCACTGTCTGACTTAAAATGAGTTGAGTGATTTCAGCAGGTTATGATTCATGGGTTTGCGACGACCTGATGAGATCAAGATGTCCCGGACTGAAATCACCCGAGCGCAGTATCGCCGGGACGACCTTGAGTATGCATGTGGCCTGCGCGATACGGAATGGGCGCTGATTGCGCCGCTGATGCCCGAGAGGTGAGGTGGCCCCATTCGTTCGGACAAATTTGCGGGTTGAATAAGCTATTGCCCGGTGTTGCCATGCCGCCAATTTCTCGTTGTTGCTGACCGACACCGTTGCCGGGGTTAACCCCGGCAACGGCGTCGGAGCGGATCCATGATACGCCTCATCGGGCGTGCGTCCAGCGAGAGCCGAATGCGGGCGCCTTTCGTTATAATGGGCTATCCATTTGCCAAGCCCGGCCCTCAGCTCTGATCCGGTCTCGAACGCGTGCAGGTAGACGCATTCGTATTTCAGCGACCGCCACAGACGCTCGATGAACACGTTGTCCAGCCAGCGTCCACGTCCGTCCATGCTGATGCGGATCTGACGTTCTTCCAGGATCCCGGTAAAACGGGGCGTCGTAAATTGTGACCCCTGGATGCCCTTCTGTATGTCAAGCGGCTAAACGAGATGCGTTGATCTCGCGATGCCGGCGTATGATTGTAGCGCGACAATCTGGGTGAGAGAGCGCGTCAATCAGGATGAGAATGGATTG
>NZ_JBDNXE010000165.1:4498-7213 GCF_047721585.1 Gluconacetobacter sp. | reverse complement strand
AGGTTCGCTCGGGTGCACCTGCGATACGGCTTGGCCAGCCGGTGCAGGGCTTCCAGGATTCGGGGAAAGGGCCGCGACGGGAAACCGGTGATCGTCAGGGCTCTCAGATACGCATCGCCGAGTTTCGGTTCCAGACCGCCTGACAGCGGCTGGTCCACCAGCAGGGCGTCGAGGTGCATGGGAATTTCCGGCACCCTCACCCGCTGGTTCCACGTCGAGATCGTGGAGTGCAGATAGGTCAGCGTCTCCCCGTCATCCAGCCATGCCGCTTCGGGCATGAACCCGTCCAGCAACGCCAGAAGCCGGTCGCTACGATCAATGAAGGCATTCAGGATGCCATGCGGATCGGGGCCGTCGCGCTCCCTACCCTCGTAGAGAAAACGCTCGGCGCGGCCCGAAGATTCCGCCGGCGGCAACCAGACAAGGGTCAGGAAATACCGGCTCTCGAAATGCGCGCCTTCATCCTCGAACTGCTCCCTGCGTTCCAGGTCGACCATTTGGCTGGCTGCGTCGGGAAAATCACTGTCGGGATACACTGTCGCCGGGACGCGCTGCGCCTCCACGAATACCGCCCAGCCGGAGCCAAGACGACGCAGGGCATTGTTCAACCTGCCGGTCACACCGACCAGTTCGGCAGGCGTGGCGCTGTCCAGATCAGGGCCTCGAATTTTTGCCGTGCGCTGGAAACTACCGTCCTTGTTCAGGACGACACCTTTCTCCACGAGCGCGGCCCAGGGCAGGAAATCCGACAGGAGGGAATTCCGGTTGCGATATTCGCCAAGGGACATCATCGCCCTGCCCTCCCTATGAGCGAAGCCAGGCGGGGTAGCGCAGATGCCGTCGTCCCACCTCAATGAAGAACGGATCGCGCTTCGCACCCCACACCGCGAGCCCATGGCCCACGATCCAGAACACCGCCCCGATCAGCCAGAGCCGCAGGCCGAGTGCAATGGCCGCTGCCAGCGTGCCGTTGGCGATGGCGACGGCACGGGGCGCGCCACCCAGCAGGATCGGGTCGGTCAGCGAGCGATGCACCGGGACATGAAATCCCGGCACCGCATCATCGTCATACCCGAGCGCCATCAGATCAGCGCTCCGCCGGAGAAGGAGAAGAACGACAGGAAGAAGCTGGACGCTGCAAAAGCGATGGACAGGCCGAAGACGATCTGGATCAGGCGGCGGAACCCGCCGGATGTTTCCCCGAAGGCCAGCGTCAGACCGGTCACGGTAATGATGATGACCGAGATGATCTTGGCCACCGGCCCCTGCACGGATTCCAGTATCTCGTTCAGGGGCGTTTCCCACGGCATGCTGGATCCTGACGCCCATGCCGATGACGCGAAAGCAAGCGACAGCAGCAGGGAGGTTCCGAATACACGCAGATCCGGCACATGCCGGTCAGGACGTGCGACAGCGCACACCACGGCGCGCAGACGTGAAGGCGGCCTCATGATGATTCTCCATTGGCAGAGAATGATGTTTCGGGAGAAGAGAGGCTGACCGGACGGATGCGATAGGCGCCCGTCACGGGATCGAGGCCGTCGATTTCCGCCAGTTCGGACAGGCGGCGGGAATTGCCGCGTCCGGACAGCACGGCGATGACGTCGATGGTTTCGGCGATCATGGCGCGCGGCACCGTGACCACGGCTTCCTGGATCAGCTGTTCCAGACGATACAGGGCCGCCAGCACGGATCCGGCGTGCAGCGTGCCGATACCACCCGGATGGCCGGTGCCCCACGCCTTGACCAGATCCAGTGCTTCGGCCCCACGCACCTCACCGATGGGGATGCGGTCGGGGCGCAGGCGAAGGCCGGAGCGGACAAGATCCGACAGTGTGATGACACCTTCACGGGTCCGCAGGGCGATGAGATTGGGCGCCGTGCATTGCAGTTCGCGCGTATCCTCGATCAGCACGACGCGATCACCGGTTTTCGCAACCTCAGCCAGCAGGGCGTTGACCAGCGTGGTCTTGCCCGTGCTGGTCCCACCCGCGACGAGGATGTTTTTCCGCTCGGCGACAGCGCGACGGAGAAACACTGCCTGCCCCTCCGTCATGATCCCGGCAGCGACATAGTCATCGAGGGTGAACACGGCGACGGCGGGTTTGCGGATGGCAAAACTCGGGGCCGTCACCACGGGCGGCAGTAACCCCTCGAACCGCTCACCGGTCGGCAGTTCGGCCGATACGCGCGGTGCTGCTTCATGCACCTCCGCCCCGACATGGTGGGCCACCAGACGCACGATGCGCTCGGCATCGGCAGGTGCAATCCTGTCGCCCGTATCGCCAAGCCCCTCGGACAGACGGTCGATCCACAACCGCCCATCGGGATTGAGCATCACCTCGACCACAGCGGGATCGGCAAGGTGCCGGGCAATCGCCGGTCCCATCGCTGTGCGCAGCATGGACATGCCACGCTGTCGGGCACCACTTTCAATCGGTGTAACCGCCATGGGAATCCCCGTTTTTACGGATCATCCGGCCTCTCCGGACGACGACGGGGATCATTAAAAGGGAGCGGATTTATCTGCTGGCAACAAGGATTTCGGGGGATGCGGTAAAAGCGTATGTAATTGGGAGCATTCAGGCGGGATCGGTGCCCGACGGATCCTGTCGTGCCGCGACATCACGCTGACGGTCGCGCAGGAATCGGTCCCCCGTCGCCAGCCGACGTTCCAGCGCGGTCAGGAAGCCTTCGAACCGTTCAAGCCCCATG
>NZ_JBDNXE010000165.1:0-4488 GCF_047721585.1 Gluconacetobacter sp. | reverse complement strand
CGCCCCGCGGCGGTCCCGCGGGTGCCCGGACGCCTTCCACCGGGCCACCCCCAGGGGCGGGGCCCGCGGCCCGCGCACTCTCCGGAAGTGGTGGCGTGCTGGTCAGCCAGAAGCGGACGAACAGGCTCACTGTCTCCGCCAGGATCGAAAGATCTTCCTCCAGCCCGGCCATCTGGCGCGACAGCCGGTCGAGGCGGCGCGAGGTCGCCGCTTCCTGCCTCTCAGTGGCATCGTCCGTCAGGAATGACAGCACCGCCGTCTCCACCAGAGCGGATTTTGAAATATCCCGCCGCACGGCACGGGCCTCGAGCTGCTTATGGATATCGGGGTCGAAATAGACGTTCAGGCGTCGGCTGCGCTTGTGCATGGTCAGTTTCCTCCCAGTTCCAGACCGTCATTCCGATCCATGCCGGCCTGGCGGATGATATTCCCCTGCCGCCGCAATTCCGCCGCACGCTGCACCTCGACCTCGGGATCGCTGTCAGGAATTTCGAATTCGGCGGCCGGGTCAGGCCGCTCAGGCGCGATATCCTCATGCTCAGGCAACTCCGGCTCCCGGCGGACGCCACTGTTGGCGTCGTCGGTATCGTCGGCATTGGATCCGGCCTCCGGGGGCGACGGCACACTCGGCGGGTCATCTATGACTACCTGCGCAGACCACACATCGATGGCGGGATCCCCGTCCCGCACCAACGCTGCCAGATCGGGGGGCGGCAGGATACGCGTGGTAAAGCGACGATCCTGGTAATAACGCACCTTCAGGGCGCGGATCGGCGGACAGCCCGACAGCATCACCAGTTCCTCGTGGTCGGGTAGCTGCTGGACCTCGCCCACGGTCAGGAGCGGCCTGGCGGTTTCCTGCCGGGAAACCATGAGGTGCCCGAGCCAGGGTGAAAGGCGATGCCCGGCATAATTGGTGGAATCCCGCTGTTCCGTTGCCGTGCCCAAGGCATCCGACACCCGCCTAGCGGTCCGTTCGTCATTGGTCGCGAAGCTGACCCGAACCTGGCAATTGTCCAGAATCGAATTGTTCGGCCCGTAGGGTTTCTCGATCTGGTTCAGCGACTGGGCGATCAGGAAGGCCCGGATCCGGTAGCCCGCCATGAAGGCCAGCGCGCTCTCGAAGAAATCCAGCCGCCCGAATGCTGGAAATTCATCGAGCATGAGAAGCAGCTTGCGCCGTCTGGCCGCCGCCTCCATATCTTCCGTCAGACGGCGCCCGATCTGATTGAGCATCAACCGGATCAGCGGCTTGGTGCGGCTGATATCCGAAGGCGGTACGACGAAATAAAGTGAGGCCGGTCGCGCCGAGGATACGAGATCCTCAATACGCCAGTCGCATCTTCTGGTCACCATCGCCACCACGGGATCACGGTAGAGCCCAAGAAACGACATGGCGGTGGAGAGCACGCCCGAGCGTTCGTTATCCGATTTGTTGAGCAGTTCCCGTGCGGCGGACGCCACGACGGGATGCGGCCCCTTCTCCCCCAGATGATTCGTCCGCATCATGGCGGACAGGGTCGTCTCGATGGATCGTTTCGGGTCGGAGAGGAATTTCGCCACACCGGCGAGCGTCTTGTCGGCTTCGGCATAAAGCACATGCAGGATCGCACCGACCAGCAGCGCATGCGAGGTTTTTTCCCAGTGGTTGCGTCGCTCTAGCGCGCCATCCGGATCGACCAGGATATCGGCGATGTTCTGCACGTCGCGGACTTCATATTCCCCCAGACGGACCTCCAGCAGCGGATTGTAGGCAGCCGATGCCGGATTGGTCGGGTCGAACAGCAGCACGCGCCCGAAGGTCGCGCGAAATCCCGCCGTAAGCTGCCAGTTCTCACCCTTAATATCGTGAATGATGGCCGAACCGGACCAGGTCAGCAGGGTCGGAATGACCAGCCCCACCCCTTTGCCCGAGCGGGTGGGCGCAAAGCACAGCACATGCTCGGGACCGTCATGCCGGAGATAGGCCCGGCGATATTTACCCAGAACGACCCCGCTCTCGCCCAGCAATCCCGCTGTGCGGATATCGCGGGAGGTGGCCCAGCGGGCCGACCCATAAGTTTCAACCCGACGCCTTGCCCGCGCCCGCCAGATCGACAGGACGAAGGCCACGATGACGGCCAGAACAACGCCCGCAACACCAATCCACGCGCCATGGACGAAGATACCGGGCGCATAGGCATCGAACTCATACCACCACCAGAAGAAGAGCGGCGGCGCATACACAGGCCAGCGGTGAGCGACCATGAACCAGGGCCGCCCGAGTTCAGGCTGGAACCCCAGACGCCACGCGGTCCACTCGGTCGCAGCCCACCAGAACAGCAACATGATTGTGAAGACCAGGATCACCTGGCCCCAGGCCACACGGGACGCGGACATGAACACCTCCGTGACAGGATGATGATCCGTCCGTCAGGAGGAATAACCACGCGCGGGGCAAGGTAATTCAGGAGCCGTGCGGCAATCGGCGGTCTTTGTGTAAGAAATCGGATGGAGCGTTCAATGCGGCATCTTTCCGCCAGGAATGGTCAGGAGCTGGCGATGACCGGTGTCACGCATCCAGCGCGCCCGCGCCATATGCGAGTCCCAGCATCGTCGCGCGCCGTCACTGTCGGCTGCTGGGTCGCGACCGAGTACGATCCGCGCCACCTCGTGCCAGTCCGCGCCTGCTTCCTCGGCGTCGAGGAGGCGGAGATAGGTGGCATGATGGAGATGGTCATACGCCGTCAGCAGTGGGCAGTCCGGTGCCTTATCGGCTGGAACAGCTCCGTTATCGAGTTGGGACGTCATGATCCTGCCCTTTCCTTCAGGTCCGCAGATCATATCCTGAAATGGGATAATCCCGATACGGGATTATTGGGGCGGTTCCTCAGTTTCAACCGGAACCGCACCCTATGCCGAAATCGCTGCGCTCTCCGCGACAGCACCGTCTCATGAAATTGCTGATCGCAGCAAGGCGCGACAAGGGACTGACCCAGGCCACGCTGGCGGAACGGCTCGGCAAGCCCCAGTCCTATGTTGCGAAATACGAGACCGGCGAGCGTCGGATCGATGTGATCGAATTTCTCGACATCACGGATGCGATCGGGATCAATGGAAACGTCATCCTTGCCGCGCTGGACGACGCATCCAAGATGAACCATTAGCTCACATGAGAGCGGCAGCCGGCATCGCACGCATTCACCGCTTGGCAGTACTCTTCGCACAAGGTACGATCATCCAGTCACAACAGACGGCATAATTTTTGAGAGTCAATGGCCCACACCGTGCAAATCAATCCTGGGATGATGACCTGGGCGCGGGAGACCGCAGGGCTATCCCTTGAGGAGGCAGCGGAAAAGCTTGCGCTGAAGGACAGCGCGAAGCTGACAGCCGTCGAGAAACTGCGCGCAATCGAAATGGGCGAGCGCCCCCTGACTGAGACACTTCTCCAGAAAGCGGCTGCGGCATATCGGCGTCCGCTGGTATCGTTCTACCTTCCCCATCCTCCACAGCGCGGAGAACGGGGGGAAGATTTTCGTACAATCGCTGGGAGTCGCGGATCGGTTCGAGAGAATGCGTTGCTCGACGCTCTGGTTCGGGACGTAAAAGCCCGCCAACAACTCCTCCGCGAAGTGCTGGAAGACGAGGACGAAGAGCTACGCCTCCCATTCGTTGGATCGGCGACCATGAAAAGAGGCTCCCAGCCAGTCGTCTCTTCGATCCGGGCTGCACTGGCCGTCACTGTAGATGAGCAGCGGGCGGCGAAAGATCCGGTAGCACTATTCACGTTGCTCCGCGCGGCAGCGGAAAAGACGGGGATTTATGTCCTTCTGCTGGGCGATCTTGGTTCTCATCATTCCGATATCGGTGAGAACATCTTTCGTGGGTTCGCCCTGGCGGACGACGTCGCACCTTTTGTCGTCATCAACGACAATGACGCGGCTCCTGCTCGCGCCTTCACTCTGATGCACGAACTCGCACATCTCTGGATCGGTGAAAGCGGTATCAGCGGACCTCTTGGAAGCGTATCTGAAAACGCGATCGAGCGGTTCTGCAACAAGGTTGCGGGGGAGTTTCTCCTGCCGCGAGAAACCGACCCGCTCCTCCCCGATCTGAATAACGCCGATGTAGCGGAAGTTATCACGGCGACCGCCCATATCGCCCAGACATGGAATGTCAGTCAGGCGGTGGTCACCTACCGTCTCGCGAGCACGGGCAAGATTTCCGATGAACTTGCGGCAGCTGTGTTTCAGGCATTCGCCGCACGTTGGCGGGAACAGAAGCAACGGACGTCGAAATCAACTGGTAGTGGCCCTTCGTATTACACGGTTCGTCGCCATCGCCTGGGAACAAGCCTTCTGAATGTGGTTCGTCGTGCGCTCCAGGGTGAAACACTGACCCACACAAGAGCTGCGAAGATTCTGGGCGTGCGTCCGACGTCTGTCGACACCCTTCTTCAAGAGCGAAGCTTCGCTGCATGACGCTCTATCTGCTCGACGCAAACGT
>NZ_JBDNXE010000164.1:0-7293 GCF_047721585.1 Gluconacetobacter sp. | reverse complement strand
GCCGGTACTCGATCGGCTGGGGTTGGGCGGGGCGGCGGCGGTGACGTGGCTGACGGGCACGGCGCTGGTTGAATCGCGCGCCGCGCGGCTGGTGCAGGGCGGGGGCGGCCCGGCGCTGGGGCTGTGGCAGATGGAGCCGGCGACCCATGATGCGTTGTGGGAGATGCTGGCGGGTGGTGAACATGCCGATCTGCGCGCCCGTGTGGAGGGCATGAGCTGTCCGGATATTCCGCGTGTGGCGCAGATGATCGGGAATCTGCGGTATGGCTGCGCGATGGCGCGGGTGAAGTATTTTTTCGATCCGGCGCCGGTGCCGGATGCGAAAGATGCTGGTGCGCTTTGTGCTTATTGGAAGCGGATTTACAACAGCGCGCTTGGAGCCGGCAGGGTGGATAGTGTGCATATCGCCGCCTTCGCCACCGCAATCGGAGCGTGACCGGACAGGCGCGCTGGCGGCGATCCGACGCGCGTTCCCTGTGCTCCGATGCTCACGGCCGATAAGGCCGCTCCGCTTCGGTGCTCGGGAACACACGACGGGCGCGGCCCTGGCGGGCCGCTCTCGCGCGCGGGAGCGGGGTTTCGTCTCTTTTTGAAGAAATTTTGATTTTTCGTAATGTGGAGTGGAGCGGTCCATGGATTCGATGGCGATCTTTCAGACCCTGATTTCGGTCGTGCCGGTTCAGGATGTGGTTTATGTGGCCGCGCTGTGCGGGGTGTGCGCGGCGCTGATGCCGTGGTTGCCGGTGCCGGCCAGTGCGGCGTCGGTCTATGGGCGGGTCTATCTGGCGTTGAATCTGCTGGCGCAGAATTTTCGCAATGTCGCGAACCGCACGAAACCGGGCTCCGCGCCGGGGAAGGATGGCGGGGGTGGGCCTGCGATCATGCTGCTGCTGGGATTGGGGACGGTGACGGTGCTGGGGGCCTGCACCCTGGCTGGCAGTACCGCCAGCATCAATACCGCCGAACTGGCGGCGGATGCCGGGGCGATCGATTTCGCGGCGCAGGCGATCGAGGCGATTCCGGGCCTGTCGGCGCATCTTTCCGCCGATCAGGTGGCGCGGGTCAACGAGGCGCTGGGCAGGATCAGGACCGTGACCGCGCAGATCAATGCGGCGTCGGGCGGGGCGATCGATATCGAGACCGGCAGGGGGTGGGGCGCGGCGCTGGCAGGAGCGTTCCAGAGCATTCTGACCGTCGCCGGTACCGTGGCGTCGGCGCTCGATCCGGCGGTGGCGGGGTATATCACCACCGCCGGGCAGATCATTCCGCTGATCGAGGCTGCGGTGGGGCTGACGCCGGCGACCGTGATGGCGACGACGGCGGTGGGCGATGCGCCGGCGGTGCGCGCGGCGCTGTATCGGGGCCTGTGAGGGTGCCGCGTGCGATCGGCCGGCGGCTGGGTTGCCTGCCCGCCGAAACGCGGGACGGACAGCCGTCGCTGGCCGGGTTGCGGATGATGGCGCGGCGGGCGCCGGAGCGGCTGGTGCGCGACGGGATCGACCCGGCGCCGCTGATGCTGGGCAACGACCGGCTGGGGGATTGCACCGCAGCCGGATTGGGCAACCATATCCGCGCCACGGCGGCGCTGGCCGGGTTTCAGGTGACGGTGCGCGAGGCCGATGCCATCCTGTTTTACGAACGGTCCACCGGTTACCGGCCGGGCGATGCGGCGACCGATCGGGGCGGGGTGGAGGTGGATGTGCTGGCCTGTGCCGCGCGCGGTGGGTATGCGCTGGCGGACCAGACCTTCTATCCGGTCTGGGGCTCGGTGGCGCCGGATGATCTGAACGCGCTGCGGCTGGTCATGGCCGGCATGGGGGCGGCCTATCTGGGCGTGCGGCTGGCGCTGGCCGACCAGGCGGAAGGCGGGGTGTGGGATACGACGACGCCCGGCGACCAGAGTCCGGGATCGTGGGGCGGGCATTGCCTGCTGGCGTGGGCCTATGACGGTGTGGAAGAGGACTCCGTGGTGTCGCTGCTGACCTGGGGTGGCATTCAGCGCGCGACATGGCGCTGGGTGCGGTCGCGGATCATGGAATGCCATGGCGTGGCCTGGCGGCAGTTGATGCCCGCCGGGGCGGACTGGGAGGCGCTGGTCGCGGCGAACGCGGCCTTTCTGGACGGGGCGTGACGGGGCCGCATCCACCACTCCGAGCGCGCGATCCGTAAGGGTTTCGTCTTCCGAAACAGAGCGTGGCGGACAAGCCTTTTCCTGTAACAGACATACCGATATCCTTGGCCTATACTGCTGATTGTCGGAACCGTTCGTCTGCCCGCGCCATGCGGACGTACCCGGTTTCGCTGGGGCTTTGCGGCGTGCCCTTGTTTTGGAAGGGGTGAGCCGCTTTTTCCCGGAAATGGCGGAAAATTGCGCCCTCCGCCGGCACTGTTCGGTCATCCGCCCTGATGGAGACTGAATTTCTTGCGTTTCGGGGCTTTCGTGTGTATAGTGTGTAAATGAAGGGCGGCGACCTGATTCGGAAACTGGAAAAGGCAGGCTGGGTGCTGGACCGCGTGCGGGGATCGCACCATGTGTTCCGCCATCCCGATCGTCCGGGCATTATGGTCGTGCCGCACCCCAAGAAAGACCTGGGCGGCGGCCTTGTCGCCGCGATCCGCAAGCAGGCGGGCCTGCAGGAGAAACGATGATGCGTTACCCGGTTATGATCGAAGAGGGGAGCGAGGCCACGGCGTTCGGTGTTGTGTTTCCCGACCTGCCCGGCTGCTTCTCGGCAGGGGATACGCTGGATGAAGCCCTGGCGAACGCTGCTGACGCGGCGGCGGGTTGGATCGACGCCACGCTGGACGCGGGCGGGTCGGTGCCGTCCCCGAGCACGCTGGATGCGGTGCGCCGGCTTCCCGAATATGCCGGGTGGGCGGTGGGGTTCGTGACCATCGACCCGGCTGTGCTGGATGACCGGGTGGAGCGGGCCAACATCTCCCTGCCGCGTCGGGTTCTGGAACGTCTCGACGCGCTGGCGAAGGCCGCGCATGAAACCCGGTCGGGCATGATCGCCGCCCTGACCTTGCAGGCGAGTCCGGTGGCGCGTGAAAATCGCAAGGGCTGAACGGACGATTCCGTTTTTCTTTGCTGTGACCGCATCGTTTTTCCGTCTGTTGCGTGGGGCCTTGCGGTACCCTGTTTGAACGGTCGAGGTTTGTTCTTTCCAGTGCGGAAAGGGCGCAACCATGACGCAGACGGAATAGGGCGGCATTGTCCCGGCCAACGAGAACGGGCCGGGCGACCCTGCTGGCAAAGCGCGTGTTGACGCACTGGTGTTTGCCCCGGCCCGTCGTGCAGACCCACGGGATGCCGCCATTTCAGGGACCGGTGTGATGCCGATCCGGTGCGGGCCGGTCTGGTCTGGTCTGGTCAGGTGACCAGATTGATGGGGTTGCCTTGCGCGAACGCCTTGATGTTGGCGGCGGTGGTCTCGGTGATCCGGCGGAAGGCTTCGGCGGTGTTGTAGGCGTTGTGGGGTGTCACGATCACGTTCGGCAGGCTGGCCAGCACGCGGGCGGCCAGCACGTCGCGCATCGTGGCCGGAGCGGTGGGTGCGTCCGGGGCGAACAGCGCGGCGGGGTGGCGGAGCTGGGATTCGTCGGGCAGCACGTCGAGGCCCGCTGCCGCCAGATGGCCGCTTTCCAGCGCGCGGAGGAGGGCGGCGTTGTCCACGACCTGGCCGCGAGCCGTGTTGATGAGCACCGCGCCGCGCTTCATGCGGGCGAACTGGCTTTCGCCGATCATGCCGTCGGTTTCGGGGGTGGCGGGGACGTGCAGGCTGATGATGTCGGCCTGGGACAGCAGCTCGTCGAGCGGGGCGTAGCGGAGGTTCGGGGCGTCGCGCAGCAGGGGTGACGGGTATTCGTCGTAGGCGATGACGGACATGCCGAAGCCATGGGCCATCTCGATCGCCCGGCGGCCGATATGGCCGGTGCCGATGGCGCCGAAGATCTTGCCGCGCAGTTCGAAGCCCCGAGCCGGAGTATAGGCGAAATCGCCGCGCCGGGTGGCTTCGGCGCAGGGGACCGTCCAGCGCGACAGGGCGAGCAGCAGGCCGAAGGCGTGTTCCGCCACCGTGCTGTCGCCATAGACGGGCACGTTGGAGACCTGGATGCCGTGGGCGCGGCAATAGTCGAGATCGACGGAATCGAAGCCGGTCGCGCGGATGGCGATGAAGCGCAGTTTCGGCAGGCGGGAGAGGATGGCGGCGCTGAAATCGCAGCCGGCAAAGCCGCTGATGATGTCGGCATCGGCGTAGCTGTCCACGATCTCCGCCGTGATCGGCCCCGCCACGCTTGTGACCGTGAAGGCGGGATCGAGCGCCGTGATGGCTTGGGCGGTCTCGGCCTCGTTGGCCGAAAACAGGACGATCTTCATGGTCTGGTCTCTCCAGGGTGGCCGATGCCGCGCGATGCGGGACAGAGGGTCTTCTGGATAATCGGTTCCGGCTGATCTGTCTTTGACCTGCGTCGGGGCTATCGGGGCGTTTGCGGCTGGTTGCTCGCGGGCCTGTGATGTTCCCAGCGCGCCAGATGCTGCGCGATGAGCAGGCTTTCGTAGCGGATGCGCTGGCGTATCCAGTTCAGCAGGCCCGAAGCGGTCAGGACGATGATGCCCACGAAGGTCCAGCCATCCAGCGACTGGTGGAAGAGCAGGTAGCTGAACGCCACTGCCCAGACCATCTGGCTGTATTGCGGCAGGGCCACGCGGTTGGCCGGGGCGCGGGCGGTGGCCAGCATCATCAGGAGCTGGCCGAGCGCGGCCAGGAAGCCGTACCCGAACAGGTAGATCCAGGCCTCGGCCGTGGCGGGCCATGTGGCGTTCAGCCCCATCAGCAGGCCGTCGCCGACCAGCGGGCCGACGAGGCTGGAGCCCAGGAGCGACAGGCGGACCGTCTCGGCGCTGGACAGGCGATAGGCGATGACGCTGCCGGCATTGGCGAAGGCGGCGGTCAGCGCGCAGAGATGCCCCAGATTGAGCGGGCGCACGCCGGGGCGCAGCACGATCAGCACGCCGATGAAGCCGAGGATGACGGCCAGCCAGGCCCAGGCGGTCACTTTCTCCTTCAGCAGCGTCACCGACAGGATGGTGACGAAGAGCGGCATGAGGAACATCAGCGCAAGGGCTTCGGGCATGGACAGCAGCATGAACGCCTTGACGCTGGCGGCGGTCGCCACGAAGACGCACACCGCCCGCAGCATCCATGTGCCGCGCAGCCGGGGCCGGAAGGCATCCAGGTAGGATTCATGCGGCTTGCGGACGAAGGGCAGCAGCAGCAGGCCGAAGACGCCGCTGGAGAACGCGACCTCGAACGGGTTGAGCGACCCGGCCAGCAATTTGGAGAACGCATCGCTGATCGAGAACAGGGCATAGGCGCTGAAGGCCAGGGCCATGCCGGAGAAGAGTGCCTTGAAATTCATCGCGATGTACCCCCTTCATGTCCGGCCTTTACCTTGGCAGCAACGGGGAGCAGGGCCAATGCCGGGAGGGCGGACCTGACATCTGGGCACGGGTTTGGAAGAGCTGTTCCGGGAGGCTGATCGAAAAGGCGGGCTGGTGAACGGGGCCGGCCGGCAGGGACCGCGCCCCTCCTGTGTGTCTGAGCACCGGAGTGCGGGAAAGGCGCGGGGGATCGGTGTCGGGCGGCGTTTGCGGCCAGGGTTTCAGGGTGTGAGCGTGAGGGTCCATTGGGTGGTGCCGGGCAGTAGCGGGCGCGGCGCGCCGGTGACCCAGGCATGCTGACCCGCGCCGTAATAGGGGGTCTGGGGGTTGGCGGCCTGGCCCATCGGCATTTCGAACAGGGCCGTGTCTTCATGCCCCGGGCTGACCACCAGCCGTTCCGAGGCGCCGAAGCCCGGTACCGCGACGCGCGGGACGAGGGTGTCGCCGGCTTCGGGGAGGTCGGGCGGGTCGGTCATATGGCCCAGCAGCGGTATCGCGCGGGCCAGCGGGTGGTGGATGCCGACATGGTTGGCCGTGCCCCAGCGGAACGACGATACGCCGCCGGCGGCGCGGACCTCGGCTGCCAGCGCGTTGAGGATGGCGTCGTCCATCGCGGTCCAGTTGGGCTGGCCCGGCGGGAGGAGGCCGGCGGGGCGGTCGGTGAGCAGGCGCTGGACCGCCCAGGCGGCGCGGGGCGGCATGTGGAAGGTGGCTTCGGGCAGGCCGGGCAGGGCGTAGGCGCCGAAGACGAGGGACAGCGCGTGGGCGCGATATTGCCGCACCAGCCGGTAGCCGATCGAATCCGGCCGGGCATGTTCGCCCCATGAGGCCACGTAGGGGGCCATCGCGGCGAGGTCGGCCCGGCCGGGACGGGCGGCAATGGCGGCGGTGAGGAGCGCCTGCCAGGGGCGCAGGACGGTGGCGTGGTCGTCGGTCTGGATGGCCAGCAGGTCGGATTCGGCGAAATGGTCGCGTGCGTGCAGGTCGTCGCGGATGCGGCTGGCGCGCAGGCCGTCGGCGTAGCCGCCGTCGCCCAGGAGGGCCAGCGCGGCGCCGCCGACGACGCGGCCGTTGGCGCTCCAGAGACGGCCGTCGGGCGGGTCCAGGATTTCGGGGATGTCGGACGGGGGCAGCATGCCGTCCCAGCGATGGCTGCCGTCGGCCCAGGAATGGGGCAGCCGGTCTTCCAGCCCGATGCGGTGCGGGACCTGGCCGATGATGGTCCAGCCGATATGGCCGTCGCGGTCGCCGGCCAGCATGTTTTCCTGCGGCAGGCCGGTGCGGTGGGCGGCATCCAGCGCCGCGCGCACGCTGCCCGCGGATTCCAGCGCGCGGATGCCGCGATAATCGATGGCGCCCGTGTCTTCGGCGCTCCAGTGCCATACGAATGGATGGCCTTCGGCGTCCTGCCCGTTGACCGGGCCCCAGATCGTGGTGCGGATGGCCATCGGATGGCAGGTTTCGTGCGCCGCGCAGAGGGTTTCCCGCGCGGTGCCGAATGGTTTCAGCCCGTCGGGCGTGCGGTAGTGGGTGGGATCGCCGGGTGGGATGTCGAGCGCGATCAGGTCCCCGGCCTCGATATTGCCGTCGGTGAAGGCCCAGGCGACGTGGGTGTTGGTGCCGACGATCTGGTAGGGCTCGCCCGGCAGGGTGATGCCGGTCAGGTCCAGCGTCGGGGGCTGGGTGTCGTCGGGGCGCAGGATCTGGCGGGCGCGGTACCAGATGTTCGGCACCATCAGGCCCAGATGCATGTCGTTGGCCACCATGGCGCTGCCGGGGGCCGTCAGGCGGCCGGCGACCGCGAAATTGTTCGATCCGCGTTCCGGCGCCGGGAGCGGGGCCGGAAG
>NZ_JBDNXE010000163.1:0-7391 GCF_047721585.1 Gluconacetobacter sp. | reverse complement strand
CCTCAGTCCGGATGATGCTCAGAAGACTCTGTAATCATACATCATGATCTTGGACAGACTCTTAGACTTCCTGATCTACGTCCGGCATGAGGCGAAAGCAGCTTGTCTGTTTGATTCTGGAAGACGACATACAGCTTTACGAGGAAAGCACGCGGTCTGATGCTGATGACAGATATTTCACGGGATTGATCATCGCATCAGGTCGTCAGCGAAGCGTCGTAGAAGCGTTCGTAACTGATCGAGGTCAGTATCTGTCCAGTCGATAAGGATGCGGTTTGCCAGCCTTTCGCGGGCCGCATTCAGCATGCCGACCATTTCTCGTCCCTTTCCCGTCACGGTGGCTTCGCGAACACGTTTGTCCGTCGCGGACGGGTGGCGCTCGATGAGGCCCAGTTCCTCCAGTCTGCTCATCTGTCGGCTGATCGTGGTGTGGTCGCGGCCCGTCCGGTCGGCCAGATCGACCACGCCGATGGGACCGTAACGCCATACGCGCGCGAGAAGCGGAAACAGAGCCCGATCCAGTGGAATGCCCGCTTCTTCGATCAACCGGTCGTCACGGCGTGGCCGGTTGATCTCATCGACCAGGTCGATGATCGCGGCGTGGAGGCCGCGCAGGATTTCGGGATCGTGTGCATTATTCACGTTTTTCGTTGCCTTGGGAGCCAATCTCAGATACGTGAATATTGCACATTGATTCGTGGAGCTGCCAGTGTCTTTCGATACAGATGTCCTGATCTCGGGTGCGGGGGCCGCTGGCCTGACCCTTGCGATCGACCTCGCCCGCCGTGGGGTTTCGTTCCGACTGATCGAGCAGAGCGCGCAGCCGTTCGGCGGGTCGCGCGGCAAGGGCATCCAGCCCCGGACGATGGAAATTTTTGAAGATCTCGGCTTCGTCGACCGCGTGGCGGCGGCAGGCGGGCCTTATCCGCCGCTTTGTCAGTATCGTCCCGATGGAACCCATCAGATGTCGCTGCTGACGGAAGCGGACGTCTCCCCGTCTCCCGCCGAACCTTATGCCGCGCCGCTGATGCTGCCGCAGTTCGCAACCGAAGCCGTCATGCGGGAGCGCCTTGCCGAACTGGGTCATTATCCCTGCTTCGGCACGCGGCTGGTCGGATTCGAGCAGGATGGCGATGGCGAGGGCGAGGGCGCGGGCAGGGGCGAAGGCGTGACGGCAAGGGTGGAACGGGAAGGCGGCGCGTCGGTGATCCGTGCCCGGTTCCTTGTCGGGACCGATGGCGGCCGCAGCTTCGTGCGCCATGCCCTGGCGATCGATTTTCCGGGAGAGACGCTGGGCGTGCGCGCGATCGTTGCCGATGTGCGGCTGGAGGGGCTCGATCGGGTCGCCTGGCATCGTTTCCAGCTCGGTTCGCCCCGGACGCAGGTCATGATTTGCCCGCTGGCCGGAACGGATCTGTTCCAGGTTCAGGCGCCCGTGGTGTTGGATGGAGAGATCGACCTGTCTCCGGCAGGACTGACCGCGCTCATCGGAGAGCGGACCGGCAGAGGGGACATTACCGTCCGCTCGGTGTCCTGGTCCTCGGTCTACACGATGAACGCGCGTCTGGCCGATCGCTATCGGGTCGGGCGTGTCTTCATCGCGGGGGATGCCGCGCATGTTCACCCGCCAACGGGCGGTCAGGGCCTCAATACCAGTGTGCAGGATGCCTATAATCTTGGCTGGAAGCTGGCGGCCGTGCTCGCGGGGGCGCCGGAGGCGCTGCTCGACAGCTACGAGGCGGAGCGGCGTCCGATCGCGTCGGACATGCTTCGTCTCTCGACGCGTCTGCTCGGGGAAGCAAAGCAGGGCACCATGCGGCGCGATCGCGAAGCGCGGCAGATCGACCTCGGCTATCGCGGTTCGTCGTTGAGCGTGCCCGGTTCGGTGGGCGGCACAGTGCAGGCGGGCGATCGCGCGCCCGATGCGCCCTGTCGCGGACAGGCGGGGCAACGGACTCGGCTGTTCATGCTCTTTCAGGGACCGCACTGGACCTTGCTCGGTTATGAGGCGCGTGATCGGCCGTCGGCCATCGCGGGTGTCCGTATCGTTACCGTCGGCGCCGGGCATGAACTCGTCGACGATGGCGGCCATATCGCCGAAGCGTACGGGATCGAACCCGGTCAATGGGTGCTGGTGCGTCCGGACGGCTATATCGCCGGGATCTTGTCCTCCGACGGATTGGAGCCGCAGCTTTCGCGCTACCTGGCGCACACGCTGCCGGCCCGCTCGGCCGAACGGCTCGAAAAATCATGATCCTGGGCTTTCAGACCTCGCTGGATTTTGCGCTCTTCCTGGTTCTGGCTATCACGGCGCGGTTTGCGCAGTCCTGTGTCAATAAAATCCAGCTTAATTCCAGCGTACTTCCAGCGACGGCATGACCGTTTCCAACTGATGGATACGGTCGCCTCTCTGTATTTCGTGGTCGAGGCCGTCCGGCTCCGGGACTGAGCGAAAGGAGTCGAAACCCTGCTTTCGCTCGGACGTCGGTGATCCCGACGCCGTGTTTCCGGCTGCCTGAGGAATTTCCGCAAGCGGCGTCGTTCTGGTCCGGGCCGACGGGTTCGTCGTGTGGAAGGCCGTGCGGACAACGATTTTCTTTGAAACGGCGTTTCTGGCCGTTCTCGTCAACGCGTGGGGAGTGCGCGGGCCCGTGGCGTGATGCCGGCTGCGCGCGAGGGCAGAGCGCGTCGGCAATGGCTCGATCTCTCGCCGTCTGGATCGACGCGTGCGATCGTTCCACCATGTATGCCGGACAGGTCGGTCAAGGCCCGGATGCGATCGCGCGCGGGCTTGTCGTTGAGCATTGTCGGCCGGACGATGGTCCGGTCCAGGGTGCTGGCCCGGATAATGTCTTCCTGACGGTTCTTGTCGTCATAGATGTGGCGCAGCAGCAAGGGCAGGAGCGGCCGGCCGAAAAAGAAGCCGCCGTGTCCTCGGCTGTCGCCCGCGCCGAGGCCGGTGATGCATGCCAGCCGGCGGATCGTCCGAGCGTTCATCACGTCCATGAGCACGCGTGTTGCCGCATAGAGCATCGTCACTTTTCCGGAAAAAATCTTTGTTCCGTCGAGGTGAATGCGGTTAGGGCCGGTGCCGTGCCCGGATCTGGCGCGGCGGGCCGTCGCGATCAGGGTGGGGCAATCAGGGTGGGGTGTCCGGGTTTTGGCGGGGGAGTGCGACGAATGCCACGCACGCTGCGATCAGCCCGGCGACCGCGCCGATGCCGAGCGCCCAGCGTGGACCGAACGTGTTGGCGACCCAGCCGACGATCGGTGCCCCGATCGGTGTGCCACCGAGCGCCACGCCCACGCGCAGCGCCATGACGCGCCCGCGCATCTCGGGCGCTGTCGAAAGCTGCATCAGGCTGTTCGTCGTGTTGGTGACGGTCAGTGCGGCTACGCCGATCACGACCAGGGAAGCCGCGAAGGCCCAGTAGGTGGGCGCGATGGCCGCGAGGGCGCAGCCGGCGCCGAAGATGCCCGCGCCGGTCAGCAGCAGGTCGAAGCGGGGTGCCTTTCGGCCGGCACCGAGGAATGCGCCTGCCATCGTGCCGATCGCCATGATGGAGGATAACAGTCCGTAGCCCTGGGCATTCGTGTGGAACACGCCGACGGCCATGGTCGAGATGAAGATCGGAAAGTTCAGCCCGAACGTGCCGATCAGGAAGAGCATGATCAGGATCGCCCGCAGGTCGCTGCGGCCCCATGCGTAGTGGAAACCCTCGGAGAAACCGCCTTTTTTCCGGTGTGCGCGGATCGCCGGTCGCAGTTCGCCGGCCCGCAGCGCCATGAGGGAGAGCAGCACGCCCGCAAACGAGGCGCCATTGATCAGGAACGCCCAGCCCGTGCCGATGGCCGCGATCACCAGCCCCGCCACGGCGGGGCCGATCATGCGCGCGGCATTGAATGAGGTGGAGTTGAGCGCCACCGCATTGTGCAGGTCCGTGTCTCCCACGAGTTCGGCTACGAAGGTCTGGCGGACGGGGGCGTCGAATGCGGCGGCGCATCCGAACAGGAAGGCGAAGACATCGACATGCCAGAGCCGCACGAGGCCGGTCACCGTCAACGCACCCAGCGCCAGCGCCAGGATGCCCATTGTTGCCTGCGTGATCATCAGGAGTCTGCGCTGGTTGAAATGGTCGGCGGCGAACCCCGTCCAGGGCAGCAGAAGCATCTGCGGCCCGAACTGCAACGCCATGACCAATCCGACGGCGGTGGCGTCGTGATGCGTCAGTTCTGTCAGGACCAGCCAGTCCTGGGCTGTCCGCTGCACCCAGGTGCCGATATTGGACACGAACGCGCCGCCAGCCCAGATCCGGTAATTGACGTTGCGCAGCGAGCGGAATGTTCCGGACATTGTAAAGATCACGGCTTTTCCGGTGTGTTGCCGCCGTGGATGTGTCGGGAATGCGGGGGCGGCAGATCAAGCTCCTGCATGTCCGGCATCTTCTCTTGTCGGTAACAAGGCCATGATATCCGCGCTCGTGCCCGTCTCGCCGAGGCGGGGGAAAACGGACCGGATGCTGTAATCATGGGCTTCCGCGCGGGAATCCGTCATGGCGTCGCAGGCGAGCGTGACGTTGAAGCCGGCTTCATAGGCCTGGCGTGCGGTGGCCTCGACACCCGTGCCGGTCGCAACGCCGGCGACCACGATTTGCGTCACGCCGCGCGCCTTTAATTGTGCTTCCAGATCGGTGCTGGCAAAGGCGCCCCATGTCCGCTTCGTCACCACGATATCGTCAGGCAGTTGACCGAGTTCCGGCACGAGGTCCGTCCATCCTGTCGGGCGGGGGCCTGTCGGGCGTTGCTGTTCCGTCCGGCCGGGTGCGCTGCCGGCGACGTTGACCAGAACGACCGGCAGGGCGCGGGCGCGAAAGGCATCGGCCAGAGACCGGGCGTGCCAGATGACCGGTTCGATCGGGTGCGCGAGTGGCAGGCCGACGATGCCCTGCTGTAAATCGACGACGATCAGCGCGGTTACAGGGTCCAGTGTTGTCAGCGCCATGGGGTTCTCTTTTCCAAAAGCATAATCAGAGGGGAATGGGGCAGAGGTGAATGGTGGAGGGGTGAATGGGGGAGGCGGTTTTGCCATGCGCCATCATTCATCGACGAGCCGCTTCAGGAGCGCGACGGACCGGGTGAGTTCGGCTTGTTCCTGCGCCGAAAAACGGGACTGCAATGCCCGTGTCAGCCAGTCCTGGCGTGCGGCGCGCCCTGCGAGGATTTGCCTGCGGCAGGCGTGCGTCAGGGATAAAAGGGTCTGGCGCCCGTCCGAAGGGTCCGGATGGCTGCCGATAAAACCGGCATCCGTCAGCGCCGCGACGATCGGTGCCATCGATTGCGGACGGATGCCCTGCGACCGGGCGAGATGCGACGTCGTTGCGGGGCCATGCGCTTCCAGGTGCAGCAGCACCGATGTCTGGGATGGCGTCAGTTCCCCGACATGGGCCTGTTCCCGCAGCCGTCGCTTCAGTTTGCTCAGAAGGGCGCGGAGATCCTGCGCCAGGGCCGCTGCCTCGTGAAGGGGCTGTTCATTCTGGGGATCAGTCATTCCGTCACGATATGGATAGACAGGTAAGCTGCAAAGATATCTGTTTAGATAGGCTGTCCAGGATGGTAGGTTCCATCATCCATGGCGCGGTGCAATGAACACTTGCATGTAAGTGAGTACTTACTTACTTTTGTCCGCGAGGAGAAACCATGTCATCACGTCCATCCAGACTTTCCGCGACTGATCGCAGGCAGGCGATCCTGTCGGCTGCGGCGCCCATTTTCGCCCGGCTCGGTCGGGAGGGCGCGACGACGAAGGAGATCGCCAGGGCGGCAGGGGTCTCCGAAGCCCTTCTTTATCGGCACTTCGCCAGCAAGGAGGCGCTTTACGCGGAACTTGAATCTCATTGCGTGGAGGCCAATGCGGTCGGGAGCCGTCTTCTCGCCGAGGCTGTCCCTTCGACGGCGACGCTGGTCAGAGGGGTTGCCCTGCTTGTGCAGGCGGTCTTTCCCGGTATCGGTGACGCGCGCTCTCATGACGATACCAAGCGGCTGGTCACAGCCAGTCTGCTGGGCGACGGCCAGTTCGCGAAGGCTTTCCTCGACCGGCATGTGACGCCCTGGATCGGCGTTTTCGAACGATCCTTTCGGGTTGCGCAGGATGCGGGCGATGTCGAGGACGGTGTTCATGCCGGCAGTGCGGAAATCTGGTTCGTCCATCATCTGGCGAACACGCTGCATCTGATCAGCCTGCCCGGCATCACGGTCGTCGAATACGGCGTGACACGCGAACGGCTGATCGAGAACACGGTCCGGTTCCTGCTGCGCGGGATCGGCCTGAGGAGTGCCGCCATAGACCGGCATTACGACCCTGCAAAACTTGAAACAATTTTTGCGTCGATGGATCAGGACACAGCATGAAACCGATCAGGACAATAGCTGTCATCGGCGCGACGGGGCGGCTTGGCGCGCCGGTCGCGACCGAACTGGCCAGACATTTCGAGGTTCGGGCCGTTGTCCGCTCGCCCGACAAGGCGCGCAGGATGCTTCCGGACACTGTCGAAATCGTTCGGGCCGATCTGCGGGACGTTCCGGGCCTGCGCGCCGCCCTCGACGGGGTGGACGCCATTTATCTCAATCTCGCGACCGAGACGGCGGACCTGGATCTTCCCTTCCATGAAGAGCGGGACGGTGTGCGAAACCTGATGACCGCGATCGCGGGGCTGAACATCCGGTATATCGCCAAGATCGGCTCTCTTGGCGCCTATCCCCCGGCGCTTGGAAACATCAGGCGGAACGTCGTGCCCAATCTCATCCGGATGGAAGGGCACAAAATCATCGCGGACTCCGGGATTCGCCATACCTTTTTCGCGCCGACGCATTTCATGGAGTTGCTGCCGTATATGATCAGCGGACGCGCGCTCCGGTGGGTCGGGAATACGCGCGTCAGGATCTGGTGGATCGGTGTCGCCGATTACGCGCGGTGGGTGGTCGAGGCGCTTCAGAATCCTGAGGCGATGCCGGAACATTGTCCTGTGCAGGGACCGGAAGCGATTTCTGTCAGGCAGGCGATGGAACGGTTTGTCCGAGCCTATGATCCCTCGCTCAAAATTCGCGTGGCTCCGCTCTGGGTCATGCGGATGATCGGTCTTTTCAATCCGAAAATGAAATTCGTGGCGCATCTGTTCGCGTATTTCGGAGATCACGAAGATCCGTTTTATGCCGAAGAAGCCTGGGAAAAACTGGGCAGGCCGACGACCACGCTTGAGATGTTCGCGCACGGGCTTCGCGAAAGCCGGGGTTTGCCCCGAGCGCGCGATTAAACTGTGAAAGTCTGACGGGCAGAAAAATCGGCTGACTCGTGGAATCGTGCCATGTGGGGGCGGATGGGCCGGGGTCAGGGG
>NZ_JBDNXE010000162.1:1906-7454 GCF_047721585.1 Gluconacetobacter sp. | reverse complement strand
CAGAAAGCACCGCTCCCCCGGAAACGGACACCCGACCATAATTTATGTTGCAATTAATATTCATTCTCATTATTAGTCAGGAACTCACGGCGTTCCGGCAGTTCCCAACCGTCGATTTCCCAACCCTCGCGCCGTGAAACCTCAAGCGGCATCGCCATCCTCCGATGGCGGTGCCGTTTTTTCATCCCCTCCCGCAACCGGTCGTCAGACCGCGAACAGATCCCGATAGCGCGAAGGCTGGCACCGCAGATACTGGTCCGGCGCTTTCACCCGCGCCCCCAGATGGGCCGCCGCGTGCCACGGCCAGCGGGGGTCGTACAGGATCGTCCGCGCCAGCGCCACCATGTCCGCATCGCCGGTGGCGACGATCCCTTCCGCCTGGTCGAAATCGGTAATCAGGCCCACCGCCACCACGGGCAGATCCACCTGCTGCCGCACGGCCCGCGCCAGCGGAACCTGATAGCTGGGCGACACGGGAATCTCCTGCAACGGGCTCAATCCCGCACTGGAGACATGAACGGCATCGCACCCCCGTTCCTTCAGGCGCTGCGCGAAGGCCACAGTCTGGTCGATCGTCCATCCCCCGTCCACCCAGTCGGTACCCGAAACGCGGACCGAAACAGGCTTGTCCGGAAAGGCCTGACGCACGGCATCGAAGACCTCCAGCGGAAAGCGCATCCGATTTTCCAGCGAGCCGCCATAATCGTCATCCCGAAGGTTGGACAGCGGCGAGAGGAACTGATGCAGCAGATAACCATGCGCGGCATGCACCTGCACCAGGTCCAGCCCCAGCCGCGCCGCCCGCTTCGCGGAGGCCGCGAAAGCCTCGCGCACCTGCCGCATGCCCGCGCGGTCCAAGGCCAGCGGCGCATGCGTCTCCGGCGTAAACGCCACGGCCGAAGGGGCGACCGTCCGCCATCCGTCCACGGCGTCGGGCGCGATCTGCCGCCCGCCTTTCCACGGCACCTCGCACGACGCCTTGCGCCCGGCATGCGAAAGCTGGATGCCCACCGGAATGTCCGACCACGCCCGCACACCGTCCAGAACGCGGCGCAGCGCCGCTTCCGTGCCGTCATCCCACAGCCCGACATCGCCATAGGTAATGCGGCCTTCCGGCAGCACGGCGGTCGCCTCGATCGTCAGCAGCCCGGCCCCCGACAGCGCCAGAGTCCCCAGATGGATCAGATGCCAGTCCGTCATCCGGCCCTCGGCCGCCGAATACTGGCACATCGGCGCAATGACGATCCGATTGGCCAGCGCAAGCCCACCGACCTCCACCGGCTGAAACAACCTCGATCGCGTCATGGAAATCCTCCGTCTTCATGCGGCGCGTTTTTCGGTCAGGCACTCATGCGCGGTAGGAAAACCCGCCGCACCGCCGCAGATAAGCCCGCAATTCGCGCAGGAACACATCCACATTCGCCCGCCCGCCCTGCCGGTGCGGCCGCAGCGCATAGAAATCGATGCTCTCCCCGGAAAGCTCCGGCAGAACATGCACCAGCTTGCCCGATTTCAGGTCGTCATGAACGTCGCACATCAGCTTGTAGGCGATTCCCTGCCCCGACAAGGCCCAGTCATGGATCACCTCGCAACTCGTCGAGGACAGGCGCGGCTGCACCGTCACCACCTCCCTGTTCTCCTCCTCGCCGAACGCCCAACGATTGACCAGCGTCATGGATTTGCTGCGCCGCAGGCAAAGACAGTCATGCACCGCCAGATCCTGAAGCGTCGCAGGCGCCGCCGCGCGGGCCAGATAGGTCGGCGAGGCACACAGAATGCGCGTTGTCGAAGCCAGATGCGTCACGATGGCGGTCGGCATGTCGGGCATGCCCAGCCGCACGATCAGGTCCAGGCAGTCGCCGAATTCGTGCCGCCCCTCGCTGACCAGCGCCAGCCCGATTTTCAGTTCCGGATACCGTTCATTGAACGCCTCCACGAAGGGCGCGATCAGGCGCCGCCCCAGTTCCAGCGGCGCGCCGATATTCAGGCTGCCCTGCGGCATCCGCTCGGCCGAGGAAATCTCGGCTTCCAGATCGGTGATATCGGTCACGATCCGCAGCGCGCGATCATACAGGATCTGCCCCGTGTCGCTCAGTTTGAAGCGCCGCGTGCTCCGGTTCACCAGGCAACTGCCCAGCCTGCCCTCCAGCCGGGCCAGCCGCCGCGACACCACGGCCGGCGAGGTCCCCATGCCGCGCGCCGCCTTGGTCATGCTCTGCGCCTCGGCCAGCATCACGAAGAACCTCAGATCGCCTACTTCATCGTAGATCATTTTTGGACGGCTCCCATTTTTGTCGCCTGAGCATAAATCTTTTGTCCCATTTTGAATAGAAAAAACCGCTCGAATGGCCTACAGTCCTCTCGTATAAATGAATAATTATTCACGAAACATCCAATGAAACAGTCAAAACAAGAACAATAAGAATACTGCCTGAAGCCACAAGGCTTCACTTACTTGGCCTTTTGTTTCAAGAGGAGTCATTCCAAAAGTGACGCAGTTAAAACACGCCCACTCCAACGATCTGGCACAGCAATTGATCGGCACCTGGAAGCTCGTTTCCTATCAGGTCGAAGACAAGAAGACCGGCGAGATGATCGAGGCCATGGGCGAAACCCCGCGCGGACGGGTCGTTTTCACCGCCGACGGCTGGGTCGCCTTCAACCTGGAAGGCAGCGACCGCCAACCTGCCGAGACGGACTGGGACCGCGCGCAGCTCATGAAGACGCTGGTTGCCTATATCGGCCGCTACCGGATCGAGCAGGACCAGTGGATCACCGACGTCGAAACCGCCTGGGCGCCCGAATGGGTCGGCACGGAACAACGGCGGACCGTCAGCGTCGAGGGTTCCTACGCCACCGTGGTCACGCCGTGGCGCGAAATGCCCAACTGGGCCGATCGCGGCGCCTCCCGCAGCCTGATCCGCTTCGAACGCGCCTGACCGCCAGACCGGAAATGCGCACCGGTGGCGTGCGCATTCCCCCCCTGCGACACAACGGCAGCGCATGCGCATTCCGGGGACCAGACGGCCACGAATTGCCGATTGAGCCTTGTCACCGGATCTGTTCGGATACCCCCACCCGGATGGCTTTCGCCACGGGGAAACATCCCTGCACCATGACGGACCTGATTGGGATGTGAAGAGCCCGAACGCTTTCTTCCCTGTTCTTTCCGTAAAACGATGCATGACGGGTTCAAGGATCCGTCCGGAGATGATCATATGACAAAAGCATCAGACCTCCTCATCGCAGCCCTGGAAAACGAGGGCGTCGATCGAATTTTCGGCATTCCCGGCGAAGAGAATCTCGATATCGTGGAGTCTCTGCGCACGTCCTCGATCAAGCTCACGGTCACGCGCCACGAACAGGCGGCGGCCTTCATGGCCGCGACCCATGGCCGCCTCACGGGCAAGCCGGGCGTATGCCTCGCAACACTCGGTCCGGGCGCGCTCAATCTCGCCACCGGCGCCGCCTACGCCCATCTGGGCGCGATGCCGATGGTGATGCTGACCGGCCAGAAGCCGATCCTGTCGGAACGCCAGGCCCGCTTCCAGATCGTCGACGTGGTGGCGACGATGCGCCCGCTCACCAAGATGGCGCGGCAGATCGTCTCCGCCCCCATGATCCCGACCCTGATCCGCGACGCCTTCCGCGTGGCGGCGGAAGAACGTCCCGGCCCGGTCCACCTCGAACTGCCCGAAGACATCGCGCGCGAGGAATGCGGCAATCTGGCGCCGATCCATCCGCACCCCATCGACGCCCCCGTCGCCGGTGACGAGGCGCTGCGCATCGCGGCCAACCTGCTGCTGTCCGCCAAGCGCCCGCTGGTCATGCTGGGGGCCGCGGCCTCCCGCCCCCGCCTGGCCGGCAAATTGTATGAATTCTTCTCGCGCACGCGCCTGCCCTATTTCACGACCCAGATGGGCAAGGGCGCGGTCGGCGGATGCAGCGACCTCTACATGGGCACCGCCGCGCTGAGCGAACGCGATTACGTCCACGAGGCCATCGAACGCGCGGACCTGATCCTGTCGATCGGCCACGACACAGTCGAAAAACCCCCTTTCATCATGGGCGCCAACGGGCCTGAGGTCGTGCATTTCGGCTACGAGCCCGCGCAGGTCGAACAGGTCTATTTCCCGCAGGCCGAAGTCATCGGCGATATCGGCGTCTCGCTGTCGCGCCTGGCCGATCAGGTCGAGGGCCGCCTCACCAACGCCGATGCCCTTCTCGGCCTGCGCGACGGCATCCTGGCGCACATCCTGGAGGGCTCGACCGACAATCGCTGGACGCCACAGCGGGTCGTCGCCGATATCCGCAAGGTCATGCCGCAGGACGGCATCGTGACGCTGGATAACGGGATGTACAAGATCTGGTTCGCGCGCAACTACCGCACCAGCGTCGCGAACACGCTCCTGCTGGACAACGCCCTGGCGACCATGGGCGCGGGCCTGCCATCGGCCATCGCGGCGGCCCTCCTCTACCCCGAGCGGCGCGTGCTGGCCGTCTCGGGCGATGGCGGCTTCATGATGAACAGCCAGGAGATCGAAACCGCCGTCCGCCTCAAGCTCAACCTCGTGTCCCTGATCATCGACGACGGCGCCTTCGGCATGATCCGCTGGAAACAGGCGGTCGATCATTTCCCCGATTACGGCATGACGTTCGGCAACCCCGATTTCGTCAAATACGCCGAATCCTACGGCGCCAAGGGCCATTTCGTGGAAAAGATCGAAGATTTCGAAGCAACGCTCGAACGCGCCTTCGTCGAGGGCGGCGTGCAGATCATCGCCATCCCGATCGACTATTCCGACAATATCCGCGTGCTGATCGACGAACTGAGCAAGCGCATCCCCGTCACCTGAACACTCTCCCCCCGCCGGGCGCCCGCATCCATCCCCCAACGGCGCCCGGTCATGGCGTAAGCCGCCCGCCCCGTCCGGTTCACCGACCGTACGAACCTGCCGACAGCGCATACGAAACCACACCTCAAAACAAAAAAAATCTGTAGCATTCCGTAAATATTTTATCATTCGATCCCAATAAATACACACACACCCCAAATGGAATCGACACCCGCCCGTCTTTCCATCAGGCAAAACAGACAGAAGCCAACATTCAGAAATCTTCTCTATTGACAGGCATTTTCCTTTGACCATCCCCGCCATTCATGACACCACGAAAAGAAATCCAGACACAAACCAACCCACGGCAACTGATCGACATATCCCCCGTTTCCTCTCCAAACCCCTCTGAACACAATAGAAATCCGTCTTTCGATCAGGCCTGACCACAAACCTCAAAAGGCGCTCCCAGCAGAGCCTCCAGTCAATTCGGACCAAACCGTTTTATGAACATTGACGAGCCCGCCCCCCGCGATGCCTCGCCCCTCGCCGCCATGCGCCAGAAGATGAATCAGGCCGACGCCGCGTTCCGACGCGACCTGCCAGCCGCGGGCGGCGCCCCCCCCCTACGTTCGGGAGCCGGGGGGCCCCGCGCCCCCCGGGCGGGTGTGGGCGGGCCCCACCCCCCGCGACGGGGGCGTGTTGACAAAGAC
>NZ_JBDNXE010000162.1:0-1896 GCF_047721585.1 Gluconacetobacter sp. | reverse complement strand
CCCCCCCCCCCGCCCCCACAACACACCCCCGCCCCCCCCCGCGCCCCCCCGCCCCCGCCCCCCCGCCCCCCCCCCCCCCAACCCCCCCCCCCCCGCGCGGCGCACGCTCGACCTCTGCGAGGATGTCGCGGAGACACTCCGGCAGATCAGCCCCACCGCGCCACTGGCCTGCACAAAAGGCTGCGATACGTGCTGCCGCAGCCTGGTGCAGGTCAATCCGCTGTTCGCGCTTCTTGCCGTCCATGAGGCACGGCAGACCTTCCCGCCGGATCGCCTTCAGGCCCTGAAAGACCGCACGGAGGCCGGCGTCCCGTTCTGCCCGTTTCTCTTCGAGGGAAGCTGCTCGATCTACGCTGCCCGCCCCATGGTATGCAGGGGTTACTATAGCCTGAATGTCGATTTATGCAGGCAGGGAGATTTCTGCGAAAAGCATCTCGGCTACCAGGGCGATCAGGCGCACGCCGCGCACCAGTTCATGATCTTTCTGTTCGCCCTGGAAAAACGCCTGGAAAGCATCGAAGCCGAAATCGGCCTCCGGAACGAGCCCGTCTTTCTCAACACCGCAGCCCGGACGCTTCTTGCCACGCCCGATGCACCCGAGCGCTGGCGCACTGGCGCCCAGCCCTTCGACCCGGCGCCATTGCAACCCGAGTCATAGCGAAAAAAGCCCATTCGTCCGGTGCGCCTGAATGCAGAATACCCTGTCGACCAGGCCCACCGCGCACGTCGTTGCGCGTCCGATCAATCGGACCCCACGACTGACGATGAGCGATATATTTACACCCCGCCCCTATGCTCTCGCGCGAGAAACTCGCCCCAGGGAGGCAGGCATGGACATGTATATCGGCTTCGATTCCGCATGGACCGACAGCCCGAAGACACCCGGTGCCATCTGCGCCGTCGGTATCGAGAACAACCATCCAGCATGCTTCCACCCACCGCGACCGGTTTCCTTCGACCAGGCTCTCGCCTTCATCCAGACCGTCCGCTCCCGACACGGCACCACACTTGTCGCGCTGGATCAACCGACGATCGTGCCCAATGCCACCGGCATGCGGCCGGTAGAGCGGGTAGCCGCCACCCTCGTCAGTTGGCTTGGCGGCGGCGTGCAGCCGGCCAATCGGGGGCGATCGGGCATGTTCTGCAACGCCGCGCCAATCTGGCGTTTCCTGACGGCATTGAACGCCAAGGAGCATCCCGAGGAAGCGCGGCAGGCGACCAGCGGACTCTATCTGATGGAGGTCTTCCCGGCTCTCGCACTGGCATCACTACGCGACGACTTCTACGGGCGGCTAAACGCGCCCCGATATAATCCGGCGCGCGCAAAGACCTTTCGCATGGCCGACTGGATCCACGTCGCGACATGCGCCGCGCAGCAGGCCCGGCTTCTGGGCTGCACGGAACTGGCGGAATGGTGCCGCGTCGCGGGTGAAACGGCCAGCCCCCGCAAGCCGGATCAGGACAAGCTGGACGCGGCACTCTGTGTGCTGATCGCGCTCCATTGGCGGCTACGCCATCGTGAAGCGTCCTTGCTCCTTGGCGATCGATGTTCGGGCTACATGGTTCTGCCGGCAAGTCAGCCAGTGCGCGAATATCTGACGCGATCTGCCCGCAGACTTTCGGTAAAGATAGACGGCAGCATCCCGATCTGACAACCACAGCCCCGCCACAGGAATCGAGGCCGGGTTACCGGCACCGGGTAAGGTGGCCGCGTCGCGACGATCATGGCCGGGGACCGCGCGCACCGCACATCAGCGCGCCATAGCGGCCCGAAAACGGGCCGCCGGGAGGTCACTGATATAAACGGTCGTCCGATCACGCCGCGTCAGTGATGCCTCCCACCACCGCCGGGGCCACCACGACCACCGCCACCGCCCCCATGGCCGCCCCCGGGAC
>NZ_JBDNXE010000161.1:0-7456 GCF_047721585.1 Gluconacetobacter sp. | reverse complement strand
CCGCCCGCCCCCCGCCTTGACCCCCCCGGGGGTTTTTTTGGCCCCCCCACTTGCACACCCCAAAAAAAACGGGGCGCCCCCGCCCCTTGACGTGTCGCCCCCTTTCCGCACGAAGCACCTGCGCCTACGGCGCGTGGCGCCAGGCGTAGATTACTGACCGCGCGCCGCAGCCAGACGCGCCAGACGCACCTGCTTGCGCGCCTCGCGCGCTTCACGCCATGCATCGACCGCCGTGCGATCACCCTTCGTCATACGACGACCGGCTCCACGCTGCGGCGTCGGCGCGGCCTTGGCAGCAACCGCCTTCTTGGCCGGCACGGGCGCCTTGGCACCCTTGGCCGGAACTTTCGCGGCCTTCGCAACGGTCTTCGCGGCAGGCTTCGCCGCTGCCTTCACCGCGACCTTCGCCGTCGGCTTGGCCACTTCCTTCGGCGCGGCCTTGCGGCCGGCGGCAGCCTTGGCCTTCGCGGCCGGAGCCTTCACTTCCGGCGCCGGTGCCGCCTTGACCGACTTCGCCGGGGCTTTACGGGTTTTTACCGAAACCGGCTCGGCCTCCACGACCGCTGCGGCCCGTGCCTTCGCACCCCGCTTGGGAGCCTCGACCGGTGCGGCGACCACGGCGGCAGCCTTGCCACGGGCAGGCACCTTGGCCGGGGCCACCGGCGCCGCCACGATCGCGGCCTTGCGCGTGGTGGCGGGCTTGGCAGCCGCCTTCTTGGCGGGTTTACGGGGCGATGTCACCGCTTCTTCCGCAACGGGGCCAACCTTCAGCGTCGTACGCGGCGTGCCACGGCGACGTGCGGGCGCAGGCACCACGGGTGCCTCGACCGGCTCGGCCGCCACCTTGGCCGCCTTGGCAACACGCGTGCGACGCGCCGGCTTTTCCTCGACCTTGGCCGCGACGGGCGCCGGCGCGACAGGAGCCGTTTCAATCTTGGTCGCGGCGGCCTTGGCCTTCCCGCGCCCACGCTTCGCCGGCGCCGGCTCGGGTGCTGCGGGCGTCGTCACCACAGTCTCGACATCCTTGCGGGACGCCCGGCGACGGGTGGCTTTCGTTTCATCACTCATTACAGGTGTAACCTTTCGTTGTCTTAACGACCGACAGTCCGAAGACCGCGCGCCATGCCGGCATGATCGGAAACCGGAATTCTGAAAGACCGTTTTCATTCGCCGCCATCACCGATGGCCTGCCTGGATGGTCGAAAAAATATCTTTCTTCTTTGGCATCATCTCGGCGTTGCGGCGGCCGCTGTCAAGTCAAAGCATGAACCATGTCTCATTTTTTCTTGCATACCCGCGGATGCCATCGCGTCATCCCAAAACACAGCCCCGCATGAATTATCATTTTCTATTATTATTTATTAGATTTTCCAAAAGATACAAAAGTTCACGCTTCTTCCAGAATCCGCGTCGCGGCTGTCGATCCGACACGCCACGACGCAAGGGAAGAGCAACCGGAACCCCGCGCCGCAGCCGTCGGGAATGGCGGAGACGAGAAATCGGCCGTGCTGTCAGCCGATTTCCCGGCGCCCTCCGGCCGACCGGTCTGGCTCGATGGCGGTTTGATTTCGAAAGTCTTCGAACGAACGGGCATGAGTATCATCGCGGGATCTCGACCCCGGAAGCAACGCCCTCGCGTCCTCCGCACGGAGGACGCGCTCCCCGCCGATGATCGCAACGGGATGGCATGCATCGGCACACGCCCAGCCATGCGCTCATCAGATACAGAACGTCACGCCGCTCATCCCGGTGCATCTCAAGCAGCAATCGCCGCATTTCACGATCATCCGGCCTTCGCCGACACCAGCCATGGGTTGGTTGAGCCATCGGTCTCTGATGCGATATCGCGTTCCGCAAGCATAAGATTGATCGATCGCCTGGACAGGCAATCCACCGGCGCCGATGCCGACCCGGCGGCCTCCAACGCGGCCATGGGGTCGAAGGTTCTTCCAGCATGTACCCACCGGTGACGCGATTGTCGCGAAGCCGGACGATTCGTCCTTGCATTTCGCCATCCCAGGCATGGGTGGTGACAATATAGATCCGGATAGATCCGGGGGCGCAGTGACCCGACATACCGTCTTTCCCGATCGCCCGCCTCCCGGCGTCAGCATGTGGTCGGTCACCGTTCCCCGCGCTGCCCCCCTGCCTATCTCCTGATGTCCTGCAACCGGAGGCGTAACGCCACACAAAGCCCGCCATGCGCGTCCATCCGCGCGCCACCATGTTTTTTCAAGCTTTACGAACCTGCACCTCCCGACGACCCAGCCAGGCAGACCATCGCCACGCGCGCAGCCACATCGACGAAACCAGGCGCCAGCCTCAGCCGCCTGAAGGATCTCACCGCATGGCCGGGCGCATGCCAGGGTCGCACGGCGCCGATGCTGGAGCATGTGCGGATCGTAATCTTCGCCGGTAATCACGAGGCCGTTCGCCATGGGGTTTCACCGTGGGCGGCCAGATGGTCGGCAATTTCGTCGCCGGAGGCGCCGCGATCAACCAACTCGCCGAAGATCTCACGAGCGGTTATACAATGGTCAACGTGCAGACCGACCTGCTGTGCGTGAGCGAGGTGAGAATCGGCAACACCACATCCGCCGCCGTCTTGGCGGCGGCACTGTTCTGCGGCACCGACCCGAATGCGTAGGGCGTGGCGCATACGGTCCTGATCGTCGATCTCGCCCAGGCCCGTCATGCCGCCTGCCAAAACGATCCGCTGACGGCGGCCATGCTGGATGCGGTGCTGGCGATGCGGCATCGCCGCATCCCGGTTCTGCTCGATGATTTCGTATGCAGCGCCACCGCGACGCCGCGTGGGCGACTGCACGCTACGGAACCCGCTCCACACCTGCCTTTCCCACTGTTCGGCCAACACCGTGCATCACGCGCCGGCTCGTGACATGGGCATGGACCCGCTGCCGGATCTGGGGCCGCACCCGAGCGAAGACCCCAGCAACGCACTCACCGTGCCGCCGGTGTGGGCGTCAGCGGGCGCACATGAACTTGTCAGACGGAGGCCGGGCCGCGATGGCCGTCCAGTCCGCGGTCATGACGCCGGTTCGGCGGGACGGGCTGGCCGCCACGCCGCCCCGCATGTTGCGTCACGGCTGGGACTGCGCTGCTGATCGGCCGTCTGGCACGGCAGCAGATCGGTGGCCTGACGGGCGACGTGCTCGGCGCCCCCGTCAGCGTCGAATGCTGCGGTCCTGAGCCTGGTTGAGCATCGCCGCGCCGCCGGGCTGACGGGGCGCCCCATCACATACGCATGATTGCCGCCGCCCCGGCTTGTTCAGCGCCCCGGCCATACCAGATGCCTGTGAGGAGCCTGATACATGCCGACAGCACCCCGGCATGTATTTCCCGGCAGACTCCCGGGCGCATGCGATCCGCACGCCGTCATCCGGATGGAAGGAACACAGGTCATGGACAACAAACGTCTGGCCGGAATTCCCGGCGACGACAGAGTGATGAACAAAGGCAGGCAGATCCTCGGCGGCGTCATCGTCGTGGCCGTGCTGGTCGCCGCGATCCTGGCCAGCATTCTGGTATCCCCGACGATCATCAACCCCTGAAGCCATCGACACGCGGCAACGCGCGCGGGCGGGGGCATGAAGAGCCTCGGTGAACCTTCCCAAGCAGGTTCCGGTTAAGGCATGATCCGCCGGACCGGAACCCGCCGGAAGCCCCCAATCGAGGACCATGCAGGACGTGACGGCCTATCTCCATCTCGCCATGGCCATCATCGCCGAGGTCTTCGCTACATCGTGCCTGAAATACACGGACCAGTTCACCCGACCGGTGCCGACGCTGCTGACCTTCGGCGGCTATGGGATCGCCTTTTTCTTCCTGTCGCTGACTCTGCGCGTGCTGCCGACGGGCATTGCCTACGCCATCTGGTCGGGCGCTGGCATCGTCCTGATTTCCGCCATCAACTGGATCTGGCTGAAACAGCGCCTCGATGCCCCGGCCGTGGCCGGCATGGCGCTGATCGTGCTGGGGGTTGCCGTCATCAACCTGTTCTCCCGCCGCGCCGGCCATTGACCGGCGCTGCGGGAGCGGGAGCGGGATCAGTGAACCTGCAACTGGGCGCGCGCCTCGCCATCCGGCCGGGCGGCGGTATGCAGATTGACGTAGATCTTACCCGCCCGCAGCATGTTGACCTGTTCGGGCGTGAGGATCACCGCGCCGCTTAACGGGCTGGTATAAGGCCCCTTGATCGGTGCCAGCACGCCGGCATCGTGTTCCGCATCGGCCGGACCATGAAAATGGGCGGCCATGACAGCACCACTCAATCCGCGCCATTCGATACGATAGGTCAGCAGATTGCGTTTTTCATTCAATCTGCCGGTCACGGTCCCTGTCGGATGCTCGTTCGCACCGGCGACCGGGACGAACTCGCCCGTCACCTGAACAGTACGTGCCTCAGCCGGCGCAAGGGCCGCGACCGGTGCTGCCATCAGCAGGCCGGCGAACAGCAGGGAACGACGCATGACCTCTATCTCCATTGAAAAAGACCGGCAGAACACGAACCCGTCGGACGCGGCGACGCCGCGCCCGCAGGCATCATGCCGACACCATCATGGCGACTGTCAGATATCCAGACCGGCCGACCGGTTCAGCGCCGAGAGGTCCGGATCGACCCGCGTATCGACGAATCGCGCGACCTGAATGCCACAGGCAATGAGCAGACCCGACGCCAGGCTCATCATTCCCAGATAGACCATTATGCCCTCCTGATGAAAACCAATCCGATCGTGTCTGTAATGACCACCACCTGTGCTCGAATCATGGCAAGAGACAGGCTTTTTTGAGCAGCGGTCACTCTCCGTCCGGCCAGAACCCGGCTCCCCTGTGCTTCTATACGCAGGCGAACAGATATTCCTGTTAACTTAATAAGACGCGGACTGAACACCGCGCCAACGCTCGAAGATAGCCCAAGGTTGCGCCGCCACGCAGCAACCCCTTCCATTCACGGGAGGACTGGACAGCGTCGCGACTCCACCACACATCATAGGCTTGGCAATCCGAGGAAACCGCAGCCATGTCCCGCTTCGCCGACAATGAGGACCGCCCGACCGACGCCGATGCGGGAAAGCACGAACAGGCACGCCGCCTGGCCGAAGCCGCGCTGAAGGCCGAGGAGGAAGGCGATCAGGCCCGCGCCGACGAACTGTTCGCCGAGGCCGACCGCACCGATCCGCAAGCCGTGGAAAATGTCTTGATGGAATGGCCCGACCACCCCCGCGCGCAACGTCACGCGCGCCACTGACGGGGCCTCGACGCCCGGCCTGCCCCGTTTGGCCTGCCCCGTTTCGACGGGACAGGCTTCCTACGAAGCCTGCGGGTCCACGTCCTCGGCATTGCGGCGCAACTGTGCCGCCCCTTCCGCCACAGCCTTCCACGCGGCCTGGGCCAGCGCCTTGCGGCTGGGGAAAGCATCGGGGTCGAGCGGCGGATGCAGGATCACGCTGGCGCGCATCGAACGCCATTGCAGGAGCTGCCAGACATGCGGCGCAAGATCCATGTCGCCATACCAGGAAAAGACCGGCCGGCGATGGCGATTGACGTTCAGCCCGTCCAACCGGTCATAGACCAGTGAAACCGGCTGGATCAGCGGTGCCATGCCGGGCGCGTAGGTCAGCATCGGCGGGTCGGCCTCGGCCCCCTTGCGCATGGGCGGCATCTTGGCGATCGCGAAGAAGGCCGACATGAAGGGCAGCACACGCATGCCGTCCGACGACGTGCCTTCAGGGAACAGCACCAGATTGTCGCCCTCGATCAGACGGCTGACCATTTCGTCGCGCTCGCGCCCGGTGGTGCTGCGCTGACGGCTGACGAAGATCGTCCGCCCGATGCGCGAGACGGTACCCATGACCGGCCAGGCGCCGATATCGCCCTTGGCCACGAACACCGACGGCAGCACGGTACCCAGCACCGGCACATCCAGCCATGAACAATGGTTGGACACATAGATCACCGGCCGTTCGCCGCGCGCCCGCGCCCTGGCACCGCCCACGGTGCCGGCTCGGGTGCCTGACACACGGATCGTCAGCGACAGCAGCCGGCACAGCACGCCCCAGATCACGCGGGTCCAGCGGATCTTCGCCGTGCCCGGCACCAGCAGCAGCAGCGCCTCGAACGACACCGACGAGGGCACCCAGCAGATGATGGCGAACAGGCGCACGGCCGCGCGCAGGCGCGCCCACAGGCGGCTACCCGACGGAACGGGCGGGCTTTCCATGTCGGCGGAGGACAGATCGGGTCGGGCCGAGCCCCGGGTCGGCCCAGGCCGGCGCGCGCTCATGGACCAACGGCCCGGTGGAGAACAGGGCAATACCGGCTACGGCAAGGAACGAACTTCATGAACCGATCATAACCCGGTTGGAACGCTGCATCAAAAGCCCCGCCTGGGGCCGCCTGACAGCGGTCATGCATCACCAATCGGCCGTCGTGTCAATGAAGGCCGGTCCCCGCGCGAAACATCACATGGCCGACAGGTGGGCGAACAACCCCGGCGATCCGACGTTGAGGTTCCGGTGCGTGCGCCAATCGGGGCACACGCCGATAATGGAGGGTCATCATGTCGAGCGACACGAAACCGACACCGCCAAAACCCGACGACAAGAAGCCGGACCACACGGCCGAGCAGGACGACGCCAACCTGGACGAGGAACTGAAGGACAGCTTCCCGGCCAGCGACCCGCCCTCATCCGGCCACGTAACCGCGCCTTGACAGGCAGGGGGAATCTCCACAGCCAGGGGGCAAGCAAGGGTACGGGCTGGCGGAGATGATGCGCTCCGCGCCCATCGCCTGCCGGACATCCCCAGTTCGTGATCTCCGCCCCCCCTGCGCCGGGTCCGCGTCGATTCCCATGTAGGAGGCCGGGTCACCGCCTCCCCTCCCGCTTGCCGTCATTTTGCAAAGCCGGCGGTCCACCCGTCCCGGATGAAAAGATGGGCACAAGGGAGTGGGCACAAGGGAGATTATCCATGACGACAGCACATTCAGGCGCCCCCGGCTCCGAGCCAGAGGCGGCCTCCGCCATCCCATGCAGGTCACTGGAAATCGCGGCCTGCCTGGACGAGCTTCTCGCCAGCGGCGCGCCGCGCACCGGGTACGACACCCTGTTGCATCGGGCGGCCGATGTCGGCCTGTACGACGTGGTGCGGGCCTGGAGCCTGTCCGACACCCCGGCGACAGTCGATAAAATGACGGCCCGCCTCCTGCTCCCCGCCGAGATGCTGGCCGCTCTTACCCAAGAGACGGCGTGGAGCGATGACGAGGCCCTGACGGCCCTGACGACCGAACTTCCGCTCGCCGTGCGGCGGTACAGTACGAAACAGCGTTTCAACCGCTTCGGTCACACCGGCTGCCACGGCGAAGACCCGGTGCGGCGCTAACCCGGATATCTCACACGAGTAGGTGCATCGGGCTCTGAAAACGGCGAAAGTTCTT
>NZ_JBDNXE010000160.1:0-7521 GCF_047721585.1 Gluconacetobacter sp. | reverse complement strand
GGGCGGGGGTGAGCACCAGCAGCGGCGAGGGGGCGTCGGTCCCCAGCATGCGCACGGCGGCATCCATCCAATGCGGCACCCTGGCCGTGTCGGCGGCCGGGTAGGCGGCCCGGCGCAGCGTCTGGCGGAGCGCCAGGCCAAGGCGCGGGGCGGTGACGCAGACATCCTCGCCCAGGACCAGAACGGCGTCGGCGGATTCCATGTCGTGCAGGCTGGGATTGCGTGCGGGCGTTGCGCGCAGGAGTGCCGGGACCAGCATGGTCAGGTCGTGGTGGGGTTTGGCCAGGCCGGTTGAGAACCGGCCGGGACCTGCGAGGGCGCGCAGGGCGAAATTGGATTCCAGGGCTGCTCGTGTCGAGCCGATGCCCACGATCGGGCCGTCGGCGGCCATGGTGGCGAACCGTTCGAGTGCGGTGGCGATCGAGACGGGAACGTGGATGCCATCCTGCCGTATTGCAGGTGCGCGCAGACGTGTAGGAATGGTGGTGAAGCCGTGGCCGTACCGCCCGCGATCGCACAGGAAATAGCGATTGACCGCGTCGTGATAGCGGTTGATCACCCGGCGCACCGTGCCCTGCCGCGCATTGACGATGGTATTGCAGCCGACGGCGCAGTGCGCGCAGACGGAGGGGGCGCCGCGCATGTCCCATTTGCGGCTGTAGATCCTGGAAAAGGGTTTGTCGGTGAAGACGCCGGTGGGGCAGATTTCGACCAGATTGCCGCTGAAGGCGTTTTCCAACGCGCCGTCTTCATAGCGGCCGAAATAAAGGTCGTTGTGGGCACCGAAGGCTGCGAGATCCTCGCCGCCGGCATAATCGCGGTAGAAGCGCACGCACCGATAGCAGCCGATGCAGCGGTTCATTTCATGATTGATGAACGGCCCCAGATCCTGGTTGCGATGCGTGCGCTTGGTAAAGCGGTAGCGGCGCCGGTCATGCCCGGTCATGACCGTCATGTCCTGCAAATGGCATTCGCCGCCTTCGGGGCAGACGGGGCAGTCGTGCGGGTGGTTGGTCATCAGCCATTCGACGACTCCGGCGCGGAATTCCCGCGCCTGGGGGTCGTCGATCGACAGGATCGTGCCGTCGGTGACGGGCGTCATGCACGCCATGACGATGCGACCGGTCTTGTCGTCCGGGCCGCTGAACTGCTTGACGGCGCACTGGCGGCAGGCGCCGACCGAGCCGAGCTCGGGATGCCAGCAGAAATAAGGGAGATCGGCGCCGGCTTCCAGACAGGCTTGCAGCAGATTTTCATCCGTGCGGGCGGGGCAGGCGCGGCCGTCGATGAGGATCGTCGCCATCGTCCCGTTCCTTCTACGCGGTTTCACGCAGCGGGCAGCGCTGCTGGTGGATGTGGGCGTCGAAATCCTCGCGGAACAGCTTCAGCCCGCTGGCCAGCGGGGCCATGGCGCCGGGGGCATGGGCGCAGAAGGTGCGGCCCATCGGGCCGAGCATGCGGGCATGGTCGTGCAGGCGGTCCAGATCCTCGGGCTCGCCGGTACCGGACTCGATGGCGCCAAGCAGGCGTTCCACCCAGGGCAGGCCATCGCGGCAGGGGGTGCACCAGCCGCAGGATTCCTGGGCGAAGAAATGTTCCAGATTATGCAGCATGCCGACGGGGCAGGTGCGGTCGTCCAGCAGGATGGCAAGGCCGGTACCCAGCCGGCTGCCCGCTTTTTCCACCGTGCCATAATCCATCGTCACGTCGATCTGTCCGGCGTCGAGAAAGGCGGTGGAGGCGCCGCCGGGCAGGAAGGCGCGCAACCGGTAGCCGTCGCGCATGCCGCCGGCATGCTGCTCGATGATCTCGCGAAGCGGGGTGCCCATCGGCAGTTCCCACGCGCCTGGGCGGCGCACGCGGCCGCTGACGCCGTAGATCTTGGTGCCGCTGTCCGGGCCGAGGCCGAGCGAGAGGAACCACGCCGCGCCGTTGGTGACGATGTGCGGCAGGTTGCACAGCGTTTCGACATTGTTGACGACACTGGGCGCGCCCCACAGGCCGCCGACCTGCGGAAAGGGGGGCTTGCTGCGCGGCTGCGCCCGGCGGCCTTCAAGCGCGGTCAGCAGGGCGGTTTCCTCTCCGCAGATATAGCGGCCGCCGCTGGCGTGGACATGGATTTCGAACCCGAAACCGGAGCCGAGGATATTCTCGCCCAGCCACCCGACCTCACGGGCTTCCGCGATGGCGTGGTTCAGGCGCTCCAGCGCCAGATGGTATTCGCCGCGCAGGAAGATCACGCCATGGCCGGCCTGGATGGCGTATCCGGCGACGATCATGCCTTCGATCAGTTGCAGCGGATTGCCTTCCAGCAGCAGCCGGTCCTTGAAGGTGCCGGGTTCCATCTCGTCCGCGTTGGCGATGAGGTATTTGCGGCGGGTGGCGGCTGGGTCCCTGGGGACGAAGCTCCATTTCTGGCCGGTGCCGAAGCCCGCCCCCCCGCGTCCGCGCAGTTTCGATGCGGTGACGAGGTCGATGACCGCCTCGGGTGTCATGTCGCGCAGGGCGCGGCGCACCGCCTGCCAGCCGCCGGCGCGGCCATAGGCGGCGCAGTCGGGCGGCCCGTCCGGCAGGCCGATCATGGCGGTCAGGGGCCGTTCGGACGCATTCATGATGCGGCCCCTCGCAGGCCGTCGGCCAGCCGTTCCGCTGTTTCGGCGTCCAGGTCGCCATGCAGGGTGCGGTCCACCAGCATGGCTGGCGCGTGGTCGCAATGGCCCAGGCAGACGATGGGCAGCAGCGTGACCGCGCCGTCCGGCGTGGTTTCGCCCGGCCGGATGCCCAGCCGGGCCTGCAGGCGCGCGCAGACCGTGTCGCGGCCCATGATCCAGCACGAGACGCTGTCGCACAGCATGATGACGTGCCGTCCGACCGGGCGGCGGAAGATCAGGTTGAAATAGGTGGCGATGCCGTCGAGATCGGCCGGCGACATGCCCAGCAGGGACGCGGTTTCGACCAGGTGCGCGTCGCTGACCCAGCCGAACCGCTCCTGCACCACCGTAAGGGCGGAGACCGAGGCCGCGCGGGGCCGGTGTTCGGTGCGCGCGAGGTCGGCGATCCGCTCCCGCAGTTCGGGGGGGAGGGGCGTGTCAGCGGTCGACATCGGCCATCACGAAATCGATGCTGCCGATGATGGCGATCAGGTCGGCGATCATGGCGCCGCGGCTGATCAGCGGGATCATCTGCAAATGCGGGAAGGACGGGGTGCGGATGCGGGTGCGGTAGGACATGGTGCCGCCGTCGCTGATCAGATGATACTGGTTGAGCCCCTTGGTGGCCTCCACGCAGCCGCGCGCCTCGCCGGGCGGAATGACCGGGCCCCAGCTCACGTTCAGGAAATGATGGATCAGGGTTTCGATGTCGTGCATCGTCCGCGCCCTGGGCGGCGGCGTGGTGAGCGGGTGGTCCGCCTTGATCGGGCCGGCCGGCATGTTGTCGACGCACTGGCGGACGATGCGCAGGCTCTGGCGGATTTCGGCGATATGCACCACCACGCGGTCGTAGCAATCGCCGTTCGTGGCAGTCGGGATATCGAATGCGAGCTGGTCGTAGCAGGCATAGGGGGCCTGGCGGCGGTAATCCCATTCCAGGCCGCAGGCGCGCAGACCAGGGCCGGTGACGCCCCATTCGATCGCCTCGCGCAGCGTGTAGGCGCCAACCCCCTTGGTGCGTGCACGGAAAATACCGTTGCGCATCACCATTTTTTCGTACTCGTCGAGGCGTTTAGGCAGGTAGTCGAGGAACGTGCGGATCAGGCCGTCCCAGCCCACGGGCAGGTCCATCGCCACGCCGCCGATGCGGAAGAACGCCGGATGCATGCGAAAACCGCAGATGGCTTCGATAATCTCGAACACCCGCTCGCGGTCGGTGAACATGTAGAACACGGGCGAAAGCTGGCCCACGTCCTGGCTCATGGTGCCGTAGAAGACCAGGTGGCTGGCGATGCGGAACAGTTCGGCCAGCATCACGCGGATCATCTGCGCGCGGGGCGGAACCTGGATGCCGGCCAGTGTTTCCACCGCCATGACATAGGGGAAATTGTTCATCACGCCGCCCAGATAGTCGACGCGATCGGTATAGGGGATGTAGCTGTGCCAGGACTGCCGCTCGCCCATCTTCTCGGCACCGCGATGGTGGAAGCCGATATCGGGCACGGCATCGACGATCCGCTCGCCCTCCAGTTGCAGCACGATGCGGAAGACACCATGCACGCTGGGGTGATTGGGGCCGAGATTGAGAAACATGAAATCGGTGTTCGCCGAATGCCGGCGCATGCCCCACTGGCCGGGGTCGAAGCGCAGGGCTTCCTGCTCGCGCTTTTCCGCGTCCTCGGTCAGGCTGTAGGGCGGCATTTCGGTGGCGCGGGCGTAATGGTCCTTGCGCAGGGGGTGGCCGGTCCATGTGGGGGGCGTCAGGATGCGGCGCAGGAACGGGTGGTCGTCGAAGACGATGCCGAACAGGTCCCAGGCTTCGCATTCGTACCAGTTCGCGTTCGGCCACAGGTCGCTGATGGTGGGGGCGTGCGGGCGGTCTTCCGGCAGGGGGACTTTCACGCGCAGTTCGTCACCCGCGTTGGCGAACGAGAGCAGGTGATAGACCAGGGTGAAGGCGGATGGGGGCTGGCTGCCGCGATGCCTGCGTTCGCGCTCGTCGATCACCGTGAGATCGAGCAACATGCGGAGCGCCGTGTCCGGCTGTTTCAGGCGGGCGAGTGCCGCATGCACGTCCTGCCGCGCGATCCACACCGTCGGGACGCCGTCGCGCGTGGGCTCGATGGCCAGGATCACCGGCGTAGGGGCATGCGCCACCTGTTCGAACATGGTTTCGGACGTGCGAAGATCGGCCGGCCGGGGTGGGGTGGCCACGATCATCATCGCCTCCGTTCAGAGCGCGTCGGGGGAGCGGAGGTCGCGTGCCGCCCGGCGCGCGTCGCGTTTGGCATCGCGCATGCTGGGCGGGGTAACGCGCTCGATGCCTTGCGGGCCGACCATCCAGCTTAACGGGCGCCGCTGGGTGCCGATGGCATTCTGCAACAGCATCAGCCCTTCCAGCAGGGCATCGGGGCGGGGTGGGCAGCCGGGCACGTAGACATCGACCGGCAGAAAGGAATCCACGCCCTGGACCACGCTGTAGATATCGTACATGCCGCCCGAATTGGCGCAGGAACCCATCGAGATGACCCAGCGCGGCTCCAGCATCTGATCGTAGAGATATTTGATGATCGGCGCCATTTTCACGAATACGGTGCCGGAGATGACAATCAGGTCGGCCTCGCGCGGGGTGGCGCGCAGCACTTCGGACCCGAAGCGGGCGATATCGTATTTGCTGGTGAAGGCGGTCGCCATTTCGACATAACAGCAGGACAGGCCGAAATTGAACGGCCAGATCGAATGCTTCTGGCCCCAGGACACGAAATCCTGCAAACGGCCCATCACCAGGTTACGCCGGATCGTTTCGGTTACGCTCGGGTTCTCCGGTTGCACGGGAGGCGGTGCGTCCGTGGCCGATGTCAGGGACCAGCGCATGCTAGAGTACCTTTCGGGTCAGTCGTTGCGTCGGGCCCCATTCCAGGCCACCGCTGCGCCACAGATAGGCCAGCGCGACGGCCAGGAAGCCAAGGAACAGAAGCACCGCGGCGTAGCCCTGCCACCCGGCCTGTCGCACCACCGTGGCCCATGAGAACAGGAAGACCGCCTCGGCATCGAAGATCACGAAAAACACGGCGATCAGGTAATATTGTACCGGCAGGCGCAGATGGGCCGAACCCACGGGCAGGATGCCGGATTCGAACGGCAGGTTCATCGACGCGCCACGGGCCGGCCCGACCCGGCGGTTGCCGGTGACGGATGCCAGGGCCAGCATCACCGACAGCAGGACCGCAATGGCGATGGCGTAAAGCATCAACGGATGCAGCACACAGAAGCTACACATGGACGAGACCATCGGGTTGGTCGCGGCTACCGGGAGTGGCGATGCCGCGTGCGTCGGTGTTGGGATCGCTCAGGGGCTGTTCTGAAAATATCTATTCTGGGTCGGGAACTGATCGGTGCAGGTTGCGGCCTGCGTTTTTTTTTCTGGAAACGGTCTGTTCGAACCATAACGCGCTATGCCGGCTGAACGTGGGGTGCGGAGACCGGGTTGCTGTCCGGGTAATCTTTAACGGCGATTTAACGAAGCCGCAGGGTTGGCGGATGGCGGACTGGCCGCTTGCCCCGCCCGCCATCCGCCACCCATGGCCCGCACGAGGTCGATCCCCGCGACCAGGCGGCGGGTAACGATGGCGATCATGCCCTCGCGTGCCTGAAGTTCCGCTGTCTGGGCGATGACGACCTGAAGATAATCCACCGCGCCTTCCCGATACTGGATCGTCGCCAACTGGTTGGTGCGGGCGGCGGCGGTAATGGCTTCCTCCTGTCGCGCGGAGGCGTCGGCCAGATGGTTGAGCAGGGCAAGCTGATCTTCGACCTCGCGGAAGGCCGTGAGGGATGTTTGCCGGTAATTCGCGGCCATTTCGGCATAGGCGGCATGCATGGCCGCCAGATCGGCGAAGCGCCGGCCGCCGTCGAAGACCGCCAGTGTGGCCAGTGCCGGGCCGAGTGCCCAGACGCCTGTGCCGGCGGAGAGGAGCATGCCGGTCGTCGTCGCCGATCCGCCCGAGGCGCCGAGGGTGATGGCGGGGAAGAAAGCCGCCCGCGCGATGCCGATGCGTGCGTTGGCCGCCGCCATATGCCGCTCGGCGGCGGCGACATCCGGCCGGCGTTGCAGCAGGGCAGACGGGGCCGTGGTGGGAATGACCGGGACCGGGTCCAGCGCGCTGACCGGCGGGAGCGAGAAAAGAGAAGGTTCCTCGCCGATCAGTACCGCGATGGCATGTTCGGTCAGGGCGCGATTGGCCACCTGCTGGTCCAGTTCGGACTGTACGGAGGCCAGTTGGGTGCGGGCTCGGCCGACATCGAGTTCGCTGGCGGCGCCGCCGCTAAAGCGCGCCGTGGTCAGGTTCAATGCCGCCTGGTAGGCGCTGACCGTGCGGCGCAGCACGTCGATCCGGGCATCCAGTCCGCGTAACTGGAAATAATCCTCGGCCAGTTCGGCTTCCAGGCTGAGGCGCATGCCGGCCAGATCGTCGGCGCTGGCCTGGGCCTCGGACCGCGCGGCGGCGACGAGGTTGCGGATGCGGCCCCAGATGTCGGGCTCCCACGAGACGGTGCCCCCAGCCCTGTATGTACGATAATCGAAATAATTGCCGGTCTGGGGAAGGACGGCCCGCTCGCGCTCGGCGCTGGAGGACGCGTCGATCTGGGGAAAGAATTCGGCGCGCGCGCGTCGCACCAGGGCTCGGGCCTGATCATATCGCGCGACTGCCGCCGCGAGTTGCGGGCTGCCAAGTTCGATCCGGGTTTCCAGATCGTTCAGTCGGGTGTCGGCCATGATCGTCCACCAATCCTGGCGCGCCGATGCGTCAGACGGGTGGGCCGGGGTCCAGGGGCCGGTTTCCTTGAAGGTCGTGGGCAGGGTGGGGGA
>NZ_JBDNXE010000159.1:0-7578 GCF_047721585.1 Gluconacetobacter sp. | reverse complement strand
CCCTTAACTAACCCGCCCCCGAACCTTTAGCGAGAGAGGCGGACAAGGACGGGTCTTGGCACCGGGCCGAAGGCGGCGCAGGATAGAACGATGACGAAGACCAGTCCTGGATACAGGGAGATTATGATGCTGAACGGCATGCAGCCGAACCACCGTATCCGGATGGATGACGAAGACCCCAACGGTCCCGACATCCCCGAGCCCCAGGGTCCCGAGCCGAAAGAGCCCGACGACAACAAAACCCTGTCCTCCCCGGTCAACGAGCTTGAAAGCCGCCTGTTCGACCAGCGCAAGGTGCTGGTGTTCGGCGCGATCAACGACAAGCTGGCGCGCGACGTCACCGGCCGCCTGCTGGCGCTGGCCGGCGCGTCCGACAAGCCGATCGACGTGTATGTCAACTCGCCCGGCGGCCACGTCGAAAGCGGCGACACGATCCACGACATGATCCGCTTCGTCGATTCGGTCGCCCCGGTGAACGTGATCGGCACCGGCTGGGTCGCCTCGGCCGGCGCGCTGATCTTCGCGGCCGGCAATCCCAAGCGCCGCTACTGCCTGCCCAACACCCGCTTCCTGCTGCACCAGCCGATGGGCGGCGTGCGCGGCCCCGCCACTGATATCGACATCGAGGCGCGGGAAATCGTGAAGATGCGCGAGCGGCTGAACCGCCTGTTCGCGCGCGAAACCGGGCAGGAATACGAAAAGATCTGCCGCGATACCGACCGGAATTACTGGATGTCGGCCGAAGAGGCGATCGCCTACGGCCTGGTGACACGGATCATTTCCACGATCTCCGACATCCACTGATCGCTGGCCCCCCTCATCCCCCCCATCGCAGGGGGGGCCGCAAGGTGACGTTCGGTCCGGCCTGATCCAGGCCGGTCCGACGTCTGTACTCATTGTGCGAGCTTGCGAAGCATGACCTCTCTCTCCGATATCTATTCCTCCCTCCCCGAGGCGATCGACCCCAAGGGCGCCGACACGAAAACGGTCGCCGAGGCCGATTTCAACGCCCGCCACTGGTCCAGCCCGGTCCCCGGCCCGCTCAAGCCCGGCTCGCCCGAGCACAAGCGCGCGGTGGCGGAAATGTTCCGTGACACGTTCAACCCGTACAAGCCCTCGGTCATCGCATGGCCGGAGCTGGACCCGGAAACGCTGCGGCGCGTCACCTCCCTGCCGATCTGGGACATCGCGGTGCAGACCGAGGGCAAGGCCCGCCTGCGCATGGCCGCCTACGCCCGCATGATCGACGACCCGGACATGAAGGACGCCCTGTCACGCAATGCGTGGGAGGAAAACCGCCACAAGGAAGTCCTGTCGAAGCTGGTCGAGGCCTACGACATCAAGATGGCGCCCGAGCCGCCCTATATCGAGCCGCGCGACACCGAATGGGCCTATCTCGTCACCGGCTTCTCGGAATGCGTGGACAGCTTCTTCGCCTTCGGCCTGTTCGCCCTCGCCCAGCGCTCCGGTTTCTTCCCCGCCGAGCTGATCGAGACGTTCGAGCCGGTGATGCAGGAAGAATGCCGTCACATCCTGCTGTTCGCCAACTGGCTGGCCTGGCACCGCGCGACCATGCCCCTGTGGCATCGCCCGTGGTTCGAGCTGCGCGTTCTCGCGGTCTGGGTGTTCCTGGTCTACGAGCGGATCGGCCTGGCCACCAGCATCGACGCCGACGGCAACGTGCAGGAACAGGATAACAATTTCACCGTCAGCGGCGCCAAGGACATGACGAACATGGATGTCAGCCTGCGCGACATGATCGATCTGTGCCTGGAAGAGAACGAACGCCGCTTCTCCGGCTACGATCCGCGCCTGCTGCGTCCGAAACTGGCGCCGAACCTCGCGCGTTTCCTGCGTCTGTTCCTCCGCCGTCCTTCCGGCGCCAGGGCGCTGGAGAAGACTGCTTGAGCCGAATCGAAGCCGGGTCGGAAACCCACAAGTCCCTCTTCTGCCGCCAGTTCATCGCCACGCACCAGGTCTTCGACCCCGAGACCCTGCCATGGCCGGAACTGACGGCGGAAGAGTTGGACCGTCTGCGCACCATCCCGTTCTGGCAGGAGGTCTACCACACCGAACGCCGGGCGGGCGCGATCGTGGATGCCTTCGCCCCCCAGATCACCGACCCGGTGGTGCGCGAGGCGGTGGTCCTCCAGGGCCTGGAGGAAGCACGTCACGCAAAGCTGATCCGCACGATGATCGACCGCTACGGCATCGACGCGACCGAACAGCCCCTGGAGCAATTTCCCGCCGACCTCGAAACCGCGTTCATCGATTTCGGCTTCGGCGAATGCCTCGACGCCTTCCTGGGCTTCGGGGCCTTCAAGAACGCCCGCCAGTCGCAGTTCCTGCCCGAAAAGCTGTTCGAGATCTTCGACCTGCTGATGTTCGAGGAAACGCGGCACATCGTCTTCTTCATCAACTACATGGCCTGGCGCGAGCACCGGCGCGGCCTGGGCTCGATGCGCCGCGCCCTGAAATCCACCCGCTATTACGGCCGTGCGCTGAAACGCCTGCTGGCCATGGTCCGGCGCGGCCACCAACCCAATGACGGGCGCGATTTCGCGGTCACCCAGGCCAACGTCTTCCTCGACCGCTTCTCGTTCCGCCAGTTCGTCGAAGATTGCTACCGCGAGAACGCCCGCCGGATGCAGGAATTCGACCCCGACCTGATGCAACCCCGCCTGCTGCCCGCCATGGCCGACCTCGCCCTGCGCGGCATGCGCCTGTGGGATCGCAGCCGCCCTCACCTGCGCGCCGACGTACGGTAGAAGGCCACCCGAGCTGCAATGTTCTGTTGCAAATTGAAAGAAAAAGCTGACTTTGCGCTAAGTTAGCCCCGCCCTACTCTGCCAGCGATACGGTCGCGGACTCTTGGCCGGGTCAATTGGTCCACCGCGCAAGGGGTTCTCACCCTTCGCCACGAGTTACGGGAATCGCCACATGTCTTCATCCATCTCCAGCCTCGGCGGCAGCGCGCTCGACAGCCTGTATGGCACCAGCAGCACGAGCAGCAGCAGCGACACGTCTTCCTCGTCGTCATCGTCCTCTTCGTCTTCCACCACCACGACGAGCGAAATCGCCAATAGCGACGGCTCCATCACCATCGTGACCAAGGACGCGCAGGGCAATATCATCTCCGAAACCACCACCGGCAGCCAGAACGCCTCAGCCGATTCAGATAGTGTCGATCTCTACGCCTGATAAAACTCAAATATTGAAGTCTTCTTTTTCCAAGTAAAAGGAAGCACAGAGACTTTGATCCGTTCAGAACAATCCTAAGCCGCAAGCACAAGGCTCCTGAACGGATCAAGAGTTTTTAGTTATTTTTTTCAAAAAGAACCAATCTTCCTCCCAACACATGCGCCGACACGATCACCGCCAGACGGTATCGGATCTCCGTTGGGCCGAGACATTCCACACGCTCCCGCGGCCTCGGTGGCATTCCCTCATTCCCCACCACAAGGCCGCCGTTTTACGCTTGCACTCTCCCGAATCGTGAGACAAGAATGCTCAACAACGATTTTATATCGTTAATATAAATCGACCGCAGCCTGTCGGAGCGCAGACCCCCGCCATGTCCCACCCCCTCGCGGGCCGCCCGCGATACAGACCGACCGGGGACATCCAAACCGACCCGCCGCCCGAATCCTCCAAGGCCACGCCCATGCCCGACACGACCAGCCTCTCCCGCCGCGCATTGCTGGCCGGCGCCACGGCGCTCCCCTTTGCACCGCTCGACGCCATGGCGGACGAAGCCGCCCATTGCAGCCCGGCCGGCACGGCCAGCGTCGCCCCCGTACCCGGCCCCACCCGCAAGCTGACCATCGCGTGGAACCAGAATTCCACGTGCACCGCCGCGATTCCGGTCGCCAAAGAGAAAGGCTTCTTCGCGCGCTATAATCTCGACGTCGATTACGTCAATTTCGCCGGCTCCACCGACCAGTTGCTGGAAGCCCTGGCCACCGGCAAGGCCGACGGCGCCCCCGGCATGGCCCTGCGCTGGCTGAAGCCGCTCCAGCAGGGGTTCGACGTCAAGCTCGTCGCGGGTCTGCACGCTGGCTGCATGCACATGCTTGCCCCCAAGGGCGGCCCGGCGAAGCTGGAAGACATGCGCGGCAAGACCATCGGCGTAACCGATATCGGCGGCCCCGACAAAAATTTCTTCAGTATTCGTCTCAAAGAAGTTGGAATCGACCCGGAATCCGATGTCCAATGGCGCCAATACCCGGCCGACCTGCTGTCGGTGGCCCTGAAACGCGGCGACGTGCAGGCCATCACCGGCACCGATCCGTTCTCCTATCTCTACAAGCGCCAGTTCGACCTGGTGGAAATCGACAGCAACATGAACGGCAGTTGGGCGCATATCGCCTGCTGCGTCATCGGCCTGCGCGGCAGCCTGATCCGCAACGACCCCGCCGTGGCAGCGGCCGTCACGCGCGCGATCCTGGAAGCCGGCGCCTGGGTCGCCTGCAACCCCGACGAAGCCGGACGCATCTTCAAACCCTTCGCCGCCCGTGCCAGCGCCGAGGACATCGCGGACATGCTGCGCCTCCAGGGCCACCATCACCAGGTCCTCGGTCCGTCGCTGCATGACGAGGTCGTGCGCTACGCCGATGCCCTGAAACAGATCGGCGTCTTCCGTCCCTCGCTCGATTCCGCCCGCTATGCCGGCAAGGTGACGCAGGATCTGTTCGCCACATGAGTTCACCGAATACGCCGTCACCGAACCAGACCGCGCACACCCCATCAGGGCAAACAGCGACAAACTCCGGCACGTCCTCCCGTCGCCCCCTGCTGCCCTGGGTCGCCGGGCCCGCATGGTTCCTGGCGGCCCTAGTCACCTGGCGCTGGCCGGACGCCGACGATTTCCCCGACACCAACCAGCTCGCGGCCCTGTTCTGCGCCATCGGCCTCGCGCTGACGGTGACGACGGCCCTGCGCCGCCTGTCCGCGCGCGCGCCATGGGCCATCGCACTGGGCCTGGGCTTCACGGCATGGGAAATCATACAGGCCAAACTGCTCTGGCTGCCCCGCCCCTTCTTCGGCACGCCGCAGGACCTTCTGGATGTGTTCCTGACCGACTGGAGGCGGCTGGGCGACAGCCTGCTGCATTCGCTCGGCCTGCTGGCGGTCGGCTACGGCATCGGCGCAGCACTTGGCGTCGCCATCGGTATCGGGCTGGGCCGTTCGCCGCGGTTCCGCTACTGGGTGCGCCCGCTGATCCGCCTGATCGGCCCCCTGCCCCCCGTCGCATTGCTGCCGCTGGCCTTCATCATCATCCCCTCCAGCCGTCTGGCCAGCGAGGCGCTGCTGGCACTGGCAGCCGGCTTTCCCACCACCATCCTGACATGGTCCGGCGTCGCCGCCGTCGATCCGGCCTATTACGACGTCGCCCGCACCATGGGCGCGCGCAACCGCTTCCTGGTCCTGCGCGTCGCCCTGCCGGCCGCGATGCCGCAGATCTTCGTCGGCCTGTTCATGGGTCTGGGCGTCTCGTTCGCAACCCTGGTGGTGGCCGAGATGCTGGGCGTGAAATCCGGCCTGGGCTTCTACATGCAATGGGCCCAGGGCTGGGCGGCCTATCCCAATATGTATGCGGCGCTGCTGGTCATGTCGCTGATGTGCACGGGGCTGGTCACGCTGCTGTTCAAGGTGCGCGACCGCGTCCTCTCCTGGCAGAAGGACGGCCTGAAATGGTAACCACCCCCACCCGCATCGCACATCCTCTGGGGCTGGAACTCGACCATATCGACCACGGCTACACGATCGGCGGCGTGTTCACGCCGGTTCTCGACGATATCAGCCTCAGCATCGCGCCGGGAGAATTCGTCGCCCTGCTCGGCCCGTCGGGCTGCGGCAAATCCACCCTGCTGCGCCTGATCGCAGGGCTGGAGCCCCCGCATGGCGGCACGATCCTGGCCGAAGACATCCCCATCAACGGCCCGGGTCCCGACCGGATCGTGATGTTCCAGGACCCGACGCTCTATCCCTGGCGCACCGTGCGCGGCAACGTCGCCCTTGGCCACGACATCGCCGGCCGCAAGGACCCGGCATCGGTCGATGCCGCCATCGAACTGGTGGGGCTGAAGGGTTTCGAACGCGCGTGGCCACACCAATTGTCCGGCGGCATGGCCCAGCGCGCGGCCCTCGCCCGCGCCTTGGTCAACGACCCGCGCGTGCTGATCCTGGACGAACCGCTGGGCAAGCTGGACAGTCTGACACGCCTGACGATGCAGACCGAACTGCACCGCCTGTGGCGCGACCGCGGCTTCACAGCCATCATGGTCACCCACGATGTCGAGGAAGCCCTGCTGCTGGCCACGCGGATCGTCGTCTTCAGCCCCCGCCCCGCCCGCATCATCGCCGACCTGCCGATCGACTTGCCGCCTCACCGTCACCGCGACGACCCCCGCCTGCTCGATCTGCGCAAGAACATCCTGACCCAGCTCGGCCATAGCGCAGACTGGTAAAAAGCTGGAAAAGCCCAACTGGCGGCGGGCTCGGCCACAAACCGTGCCGCAACGCCAGTCAGGCACCGGCAACGGTCCAACGCGCGTTTCCCATATCTCGCACCATGCAGGTACTGCCCGGACCGAGGGCAACCGCCCTCCGGCAACACCATCCCTCTGGAAGATGACGGTAATATCCGGATGATTTCACGCCCTTTCCGCACCCGATGAAGCGATAATTTCGCCTGCGACACCGGGTCGCGCGCGGCGGGCCTACGCCGCAGACGAAGGACGCTCGAAAAATGATAAAAAAGCTCGGCGCAGAATTCTTCGGCACATTCTGGCTCGTCTTCGGCGGCTGCGGCGCCGCCGTCCTCGATGCGGCCTTCCCGCAACTCGGGATCGGTTTCGGAGGCGTCGCACTTGCCTTCGGCTTCACCGTCCTCACCATGGCCTTCGCCGTTGGCGGCATCTCCGGCGGCCATTTCAACCCGGCCGTTTCGCTCGGCGTCGCCGCCGCCGGCCGCCTGCCGTGGAACGCGCTCGGTCCCTATTGGGCCGCCCAGGTGCTCGGCGGTCTTCTGGCTGCCAGCCTGTTATACCTCATCGCTTCCGGCAAACCGGATTTCGTGGCCGGTGGCTTCGCCTCCAACGGCTATGGCGCCCTCTCCCCCGGACATTACGGGCTTCTCTCCGGCTTCCTGATCGAGACGATCCTGACGGCGGGGTTTCTGGTCGTCATCCTGGGCGCAACCTCCCGAACCGCACCAGCCGGGTTCGGGCCGCTCCCGATCGGGCTCGCCCTGACCCTGATCCATCTTGTCTCGATCCCCGTCACGAACACCTCGGCCAATCCGGCCCGGTCCACGGCGGTCGCGTTCTTCGCGCAGACGGCGGCGCTCGGGCAGCTCTGGCTGTTCTGGACAGCTCCGCTCATCGGTGCCCTGCTCGGCGCCTTTATCTGGAAATCCCTGATCGCAACCCCGGAATCATGAGGAAAGCACGGCCCAGTGCTATTCCTTGAAAGCGCGGGCAAGACTGTTCTGCTTTTCCAGCGAGACGGGCAGCGCGGTGGCGGTCACGGCCGCGCCCTGCCAGCCCGCCCCCATGGCGGTGTAGAGATTGACCG
>NZ_JBDNXE010000158.1:0-7668 GCF_047721585.1 Gluconacetobacter sp. | reverse complement strand
CACGTTTCCGCGCACCCATTCCCGGTCATATGAGTTGGTGGCGATCCGACGCGCGGTTTCTGTGTGTCAGTCTGAATTTCTGGTCGGGCGTTGACTGTCGGGGTTTCGCCGGGGCCGCGGCGGATCACGCTGTGGCCGCGCGGGTTGGTCGGGCGGGTCACGTTCGTGCTGCTGGCGGCGGTGGCGCTGGTGTTTCTCGGCAGTTCGGCGTTCTACGAGGAGGCCGAGACCTACACGGTCGATGATGCCCAACTCGATGCGATCGGCGAACGGCTGGCGGTGGATACGCGGGTGCTGGCGGCCACGCCGCTGGCCCAGCGACCGATCCTGGCGGCCATGCTGTCCACCGGCGACCTCACGCTCGATTGGCGGCCGCCCGTGGCGGGCCGGCCGATGCGGCCCGAGCCGTCGGCGCTGCGCGATTTGCACGACAAGCTGGTGGGGAACCGCGAACCGTTGCGTGGGTCGGTCCTGAACCTGTCGCCGACCCAGATCGGTACGTCCGATGTACGCGGCATCGTGCGGTTGCCCGATGGCAGCCGGCTGGGTTTCGTGGCGCCCGATATCCTTCAGCCGCACCATATGACGCGCGGTGTCGCCTCGGCCGCCATTCTGGCCGGGGCGGTGCTGCTGGCGGCGGCGATGCTGGTGCATACGCTCAGCATGCCGCTGCGGGCCCTGGCCGATCTGGCGGACGGTGTGGGGTCGGGCCGATGGGTGCCGGTCGAGGAAAAGGGGCCACGGGAAGTTCGGCATCTGGCCCGGGCGATCAATGCCATGCAGGATCGTATCCGCCGGTTGATCGAGGACAGGACCGAGGCGCTGGCGGCGGTATCGCACGATCTGCGCACGCCGCTGGCGCGCCTGCGCCTGCGGGCCGGCTTTCTGACCGATCCGGAAGCGCAGAGCGCGATCGAAAGCGATGTTGCCGAGATGGAGGCGATGGTCGGCGGCGTGCTGGCGTATCTCTCCGGGGAAAATGATCCCGAGGCCGTCCGGTCGGTGGATCTGGTCTCGATCCTGCAGACGTTGGTCGATGACGCGGCCGACCAGGGGCGGGACGTGGTGTATGAAGGCATGGAGCATTGTCTGGCGAAAGTGCGGCCGCTGGCGATGAAGCGCGTCTTCGGCAATCTGATCGACAATGCCGTCAATTACGGTGGTGGAGCCCGCGTCAACCTGTCGGTGGCACCGGATGGCCTGCGGATACGGGTCGATGACGACGGGCCGGGACTGCCTGAAGCCGAACTGACCCGGGTGCTGGCCCCGTTCTATCGGGTAGAGGGATCGCGGTCGCGCTCCACGGGCGGGCTGGGGCTGGGGCTGGCGATCGTCAACCGGGAAGTGCAGCGCGAGGGGGGCCAGTTCACATTGGCGAATCGGCCCGAAGGCGGCTTGCGGGCCGAAATTCTGCTGCCCCGTTCGCGGGCGCAAGGCACGGGCAAGCCTCACCGGCCACATTGACGCATCGTTTCGCGCCCATGCCCATGTCCGACCTCGACCCTTACACGCCACTATATTGATAATAAATGCGTTTCCAAAGGCTCAGCCTTTGGCGGGTTTCAGGGCAGAGCCCTGAGACCTGGGCTTGCCACAAACGACAACAGGAGCCTCCCCAGACCGCCGCTGTCAGGGCATGGCGGGGCGGTCGGCCATGGACAGGTGAAGCAAGGGCTGGTTGGTGTTCAGCCAGATGCCGTGCGGCGAACGACCGGTGCGAATGGTGTCGACGATCTCGCCGCTCGTGGGGTCGATGATCGCGACATGCTGCCGCCAGCGCAGCGTTGCCCACATCTTGCCATCGGGCGCGAAGACGATGTCGTCCGGGCCGCCGGCCACATGATAGGACTGCACGACGTTCAGCGTATCCCAGTCCAGCCGCTCGATCACGCCCGAGGCGCGGCAGGTTACATACAGGTGCTTCTGGTCGGGGGAGACGAACAGGTTGTGCGGGCCGGGCGCCATTTCGATCTTGCGCGCGATATGCCCGTCGGCCGGGTCGAGGACGGCGACGTAGTTGGTGCCCATTACGCCCACCAGCACCTGCCCGTTATGCCACAGCACGCCGGCGGGCGTGGACCCGACATCGGAGGTCCACAGCACGTTGCCGGTCGCGGTCTCGATGGCCGTGACCTTGCCGGTATCCTGGAGGCTGACATACACGACCGAGGAGTCCGGCGCGTAATTCATGTGGCTCGGCATCGCGTCGACATGCAGGCGGTGCAGCAGGTGATAATCCGAGCCGTCGTAGATATCGACCTGGTTGCGCGCCAGTCCGGCGATGGTGAAGAAGCGGCCGTCGGGGCTGAACTGAAGCTGGTAGGGGTCGGCCAGGGGGATCTGCTTCAGCCGTTCGCCGGTGACGGCGTCGAGAAAGAACAGCATGTTGCCGGCGGTATCGCCGACCAGCAGGTATTTGCCGTCCGGCGTGGGGGCCGTGTGGTGCGGTTCGCGCAGGACCGAGACCCGCCGGACTTCCTGATGGGTGTCGATATCGAATTCGCTGATGGTGGCATCGGCGGAGTTCAGCACGAAGGCCAGGCGCTCGGCCCGCGCCGCTCCGGCGGACAGGACGGCCAGTGCCGCGCCGGCCATCATCAGCACGCTGGCGCGGTGAACTAGACGGGGGCGGCGGAACGGAACGGAACGCATGGTGGATTCGATGCCTCGGTTGTCAGAACGGGCCTTCGCCGTGGATCGCACGTCCGTCGCCGGGCCTGAGATCATGCAAGGCCAGAGCCCTTCCCGTGTGTCAACGCATTTCAGAGATATGGTGCGTCTTTCGCCATGACTTCGCGCAAGGATACATTGCGTTTCGGTCATTTTCACGAATTTTGCACGATATACGCAGTCGTCCGGCAGGCACGGACATGCCTCCATTCCGCCATCGGGGCTTGTTTCGTCGCGCATCTTGGCACATCTGGACAGTAACCGGACCGCTGCGGTCCGCCTTGCGCTGCCCCCCTGCCGGATAAGGCGATTATTGATGTTCATCGAAACCGAAGACACCCCCAATCCCGCGACCCTGAAATTTCTGCCCGGTCGCACGGTCATGCCCGGCCGCACCACCGCGGATTTCGTCAGCCCCGACGGCGTGGCCGGCCGGTCCGCGCTGGCGGAGGTCCTGTTCGACCAGCCCGGCGTGGCGCGGGTCTTCCTCGGGGGCGATTTCGTGGCGGTGACGAAGGACGAGAGCGTCGAGTGGTCGGCGCTGAAGCCGCAGATCCTGTCGGTCCTGGTCGATTTCTTCGTGTCCGGTCGCCCGGTCATCGATGAGGATACGGCGATCGAGGAAGACCTGATCGCGCCGGAGGACGAGGAAATCGTTCGCCAGATCAAGGAGCTGCTGGATACTCGTGTTCGTCCGGCCGTGGCGGGCGATGGCGGCGACATCGTGTTTCGCGGCTATCGCGACGGCGTGGTGCGGCTGACGATGCAGGGGGCCTGCTCGGGCTGCCCGTCCTCGCGCGCCACGCTGAAGCATGGTGTCGAGAACATGTTGCGGCATTATGTGCCGGAAGTGGTGTCGGTCGAGCAGGTGGACGCCTGATCCTTCGCATACCGGTCACGTAAGGTGGGAGACGACATGGTTCTGGACGAAGCCGGGCTGGATCTGCTGTTCCGTACGGCGCGTACGCCCGAACGCTGGCGCGACGAGGCGGTGACGGACGATGTGCTGCATCGTCTGTACGATCTGGTGCGGCTGGGGCCGACCTCGGGCAATTGCTCGCCGGCCCGGTTCGTCTTCCTGCGGACCGTCGACAATCGCGAACGGCTGCGTTCCACCCTGTCGGAAGGCAATGTCGAGAAAGTGCTGTCGGCGCCGGTGACGGTGATCGTGGCGCATGATCCGCTGTTCTTCGACCGTTTCGCGACGCTGAACCCGGAGCCGGGCCTGCGGTCCTGGTTCGCCGCCGATGTCGGGCTGGCCGAGGAGACGGCCTTTCGCAACGGCACGCTCCAGGGCGGATACCTGATCATGGCCGCGCGGGCGCTGGGGCTGGACGTGCTGCCGGTTTCCGGTTTCGACGCCTATGCGGTCGAGGATTCGTTTCTGGCCGGGCAGGGCTGGCGGGTCAATTTCCTGGTCAGCCTCGGCTATGCCGACGGGCAGCCCGAGCGCCCGCGTGCGCCGCGCCTGTCCTTCGACGATGCCTGCATGATGCTCTGATCGCGCGTGCGGATTCTGGTTGTCAACGGTGCGCCGGCCGGGGCGGACGCAACGGCCCTGCTCGGCTGTGTCGAGGGGGACGAGGGGGCGTTGCGGCCGGTGCGCCTGCGCGACCTGCCCGGACGCGGCGGGGCCGAGGCGATGCCGGCCCATTGCAACGCGCTGCTGGCCGAATGCGGGTGGCGGCCGGCCGATCTCGACCTGATCGCGGTGGTGGTCGGGCCGGGTTCGTTTACCGGGCTGCGGGCGTCGCTGGCCATGGCGCATGGTCTGGCGCTGGGCACGCGCTGCCCGCTGGCGGGCGTGACCGGCGGCGAGGCCATGGCCCGCGCCCTGCGGGAAGAGGCCGGGCCGGGGCGGGCGGTGCTGTGCCTGTCGTTCGCGCGGCGCGGGCGCATCTTCGTGGAGCAGGACGGCGTGGTGCGCGCCGCGATGAGGGACGATTTCGTCTTTCCGCCCGGCAGGCTGCTGGTGGCGGGGGATGACGCCGCCGGAGTGCTGGCCGCGCGCGGCGAGGGGCGGGAGGATATCGCCCTGTCGTCGTGGCGCGTGCCCGATGGGGTGATGATCGCCCAGGCGGCTCTGGACCAGCGGGCGGGCCGGGTGGCGGCGCGGGAAATCCTGCCGCTCTATGTCGATCCGCCGGAAGCGAAGCTGCCGGCGGCGGGGCTGCGGCCGGCGCCCTCCGCGCCATGATCGGGGGCGCTTGACCGGCATGGCGGCGCGGCCCGTCATCGTGGCGGGCGGCAGGCATGCGGGGGCGCTGCTCGCGGCCCTGCATCGTGCCGCTTTCCCGCCCGCCGAATGCTGGGACGAGGCCGCGATGGCGGCCGTGCTGGCGATGCCGGGCGTGCTGGTCGGGCTGGGCAGTCTTGGCACTCCGGGAGAGGAACCGGTGCCCGGCGGGTTCGTCATCGGCCGGGTGGCGGCCGACGAGGCGGAGATCCTGACGCTGGCCGTGACCGGAGGGGCACGGCGGCGGGGGCTGGGGCGCGCGCTGCTGGACTGGATGGCGGACCAGGTGGCGGCCCAGGGCGCCGGGCGGCTGATCCTGGAAGTCTCGGCGGGCAACGATGCCGCGCGGGCGCTGTATCGGGGGGCGGGTTTTACCGAAATCGGCCGCCGCCGCGCCTATTATCCCGATGGGTCGGACGCGCTGGTGCTGGAACGGGCGTGGGTGGGCCAGAAGCCCGCCGCGCCCTGACGGGCGGTGAAATTTTGATGACGGGCCGGTGTCAGGCCGGTGACTTGACGATCAGGATTTCGTGGATCTCGTGACCGTGATCGGTCTGCGCCGCGATCGTATGGCCCAGTTGCCGGACGCTGCGGCTGACATTGTCGAGCGGTACCGCACCCCGGAGCCGGACCCGCAGCTTTCCGCCATCGGGCAGTCGATCGAGGGCCAGGCGGGTGCGCACGAAAGTCATCGGGCAGCTCTCCGCAGTAATGTCGAGTGACGCATTTTCCAGATCGTTCATCACTATCTCCTTCTGCCCGATGTGGTTGCGGCGGCGCGGGGTTCAATTATAAGGGACGCGATTTATTTGACTGGCAGGATCTTGGGTATGGCCACTGAAATGGAAAACAACACTCTGCGCGACCTGACGGCGCAGATCGCGGCGGCCTATGTTTCGGGCAATGCCGTCGAGGCGGCGGCCCTGCCGGACCTGATCCGGCAGATCTATGGCACGCTGGACGGGTTGGGCCGCGTGACGCCGGAGCCGGAGCGCCCGGTGCCGGCGGTTTCGCCCAAGCGGTCGGTCTTTCCGGACTATATCGTGTGTCTGGAAGACGGCAAGAAGCTGAAAATGTTGAAACGGCACCTGAAGACGGCCTATGATCTGACCCCGGACCAGTATCGGGAGCGGTGGGGCCTGCCCCATGACTACCCGATGGTGGCACCGAACTATGCGAGCCACCGGTCGTCCCTCGCGCGGAAAATCGGACTGGGTACGAAGCGCGAGGAGTGAATATGGGGCGCCCGACGGCGGGTCGGCCCTTCTCGGAGGAGGCGGTAGCTTCGTTGGACCACACGTCTGAGGTTCGGGCCGGACTGCCAGCATGGTAGCGTCGGGCGATGTCATGGAATCGCGCATCGGCCAGATGTGCATCGAGCGTGGCCTGAAAATGACGGGGCAGCGGCGCGTGATCGCCCGCGTCCTGTCCGAGGCCGAGGATCATCCCGATGTCGAGGAGCTGTACCGCCGCGCGGTCAGCCTCGATGCGCGGATTTCGGTCGCGACCGTCTATCGGACGGTGCGGCTTCTCGAAGAGAAGGGCATTCTCGAACGCCGGGATTTCGGCGGCGGGCGTGCGCGCTACGAAGCGACCGAGGACGGCGACCATTATCACCTGATCGATGTGGACACCGGCAAGGTCGTCGAGTTTGAAGACGCGGAACACACGGCCCTGATGCATCGGATCGCGGCACGGATGGGTTTCGACCTGGTTTCCCACCGTTTGGAACTGTTCGGGCGCCGCAAGCCGACGCCGCCGGAAGAAAAGCCGGCCAGGGCTGCCCGGACGGCAAGCAAGGATGGATCACGTCGTTGAGCCTTGAAAAACCGATCCGGTCGCTGTCGACCCTGGAATTCGAACGGGATGGGTTTCCCGAACTGCGCGGCGGCAATCTTGGTGTGCGCATCGCCGCCACCGACGCGGAGCGCGATGCCGCCCAGGCGTTGCGCTATCGCGTCTTCTATGAAGAGATGGGCGCGCGGCCCGATGAGCGGACCCTGCGCACCCGCCGGGATGTCGATGAATTCGACGAACATGCCGATCATCTGCTGGTCATCGACCATGCGATTTCCTCCGGCCCCAAAGGGGTCGTGGGGACCTACCGGCTGTTGCAGGGCGACAACGCGCGCAAGGTGGGGCGTTTCTACAGTTCGGGCGAATATGACCTGTCGCCGCTGACCGATTTTCCGGGGCGGCTGCTGGAAGTCGGCCGGTCGTGCGTCGACCCCAACTATCGCGGCCGTGCGGCGATGCAGTTGCTGTGGCGCGGCATCGCCTCTTACATCTTCCTGCACCGGATCGACGTGCTGTTCGGGTGCGCCAGCCTGCCGGGGACCGATCCCGCGCCGCTGGCCGACGAGCTGACCTATCTCTATCACAATCATCTGGCGCCGCCCGCGCTGAGACTGCGCGCCCTGCCGCATCGGCGGGTCGAGATGCTGCGCGGCGATCCGAACCTGCTGGATCATCGCCGCTGCCTCGCCCGCCTGCCGCCCCTGATCAAGGGCTATCTGCGGCTGGGCGGCTATATCGGCGACGGCGCCGTGGTGGACGATCAGTTCAATACGACCGATGTGGCGGTGATCGTGAAGAGCGAACTGCTGGCCGACAAATATTACCGTCACTACGAACGACGGCTGCGTGACGCTCTCGACTAGGGCCATGCCCGCTGGCGCGCTGCCAGGGGGCGCCCTGCCCGTTGCGCCGGTTCCGCCCATCTGGCTGGGGAATGGCCTTGCGCGGGTGATCGGGGGCGGGGG